>JAJXTL010000173.1 GCA_021783855.1 Pseudomonadota bacterium | reverse complement strand
CTCAATAAACATATTCGAAACCATTCTTGCGCGGCATTCCGTGCGTTCCTACGCGCCGAATGAAGTTGACCGCGGCACCATTAAAACGCTGCTGGAAGCGGCTGTGCGCGCGCCGACTGCTATGCATGAAGAATCCTGGGCATTCGTCGTGGTACAAAACAGACCAGTTCTGAAACAGATATCCGATCTTGCCAAACCGCTTTTTATTGAAAGATTGCATCGTTCCCACCAGACAAGCACGCATGCCTCTGATACGTTCGCCAACCCGGATTTCAATATATTTCATGACGCAGGCACGCTCATTGTCATCTGCACCAAGCCATCCGGCACGTTCGTTGAAGCAGACTGCTGGCTGGCCGCTGAAAATCTGATGCTTGCAGCTTGCGCTTTGGGATTAGGCAGCTGCGTCATCGGCTCTGCTGTAGCCGCGATAAACACACTACAGATCAAGGATAAGCTCGGCATTCCGGCTGAATTTAGCGCGGTTGTGCCGATCATCCTGGGCGTGCCCAATGGTGAGACTAATGCCACGCCAAGAAACGACCCTTTAGTTCTAGCCTGGGTACAATAACTGCCAACATCTCCTTCGCATTTGCTCAATCTGGATGGGCGGTTCATGAAAGTACGAGCCACAATACAATAGACTGGCCTGACATGAAAAAAATCTGGCAAGCATGCTTGTTCCTGCTGTCATTGCTGCTCGCCCAGCCAGTTGGATTTTCATTTGGCGCTGAATCAAATAATGCTGTTTCCATTCTGGTTTACCATCGATTCGGGCCAGTGGTCGCGGATTCAATGACCGTCAAAACATCGGTTTTTGCATCTCACCTTGAATACCTGAGGACAAATGGTTACAGCGTTATCCCTTTGCGACGCCTGACAGACTATCTGGCGGGCGATGCGCCACCTCCGCCCGCACGATCTGTCGTCATCACCGCAGATGATGGACACAAATCAGTTTTTACCGACATGTTTCCGCTTATCATGCACTACCGAATCCCGGTCACATTGTTCATCTATCCCTCCGCCATATCCAATGCGAACTATGCCATGACCTGGCAACAGCTGCGAAAGATGCAAGATAGCGGTCTCGTCAGCATACAGTCGCACACTTACTGGCACCCCAATTTCAAGAAAGAAAAAATGCGCCTTGACGCAAACGAATATAAAAAGTTTGTCCGCATGCAAATGAGTAAATCAAAAGAAGTGCTGGAACGGAGACTGAATATTCATGTCGATATGCTTGCCTGGCCATTTGGCATTTATGATGACGATCTGATCAATAATGCCAAGCAGGCTGGTTATATCGCCGGCTTCACACTTGAAAGGCGCTCAGCCAAACGCGCCGACAACTTGATGGCTTTGCCAAGATTTCTGATTAACGGCCAAGTGCAAGGTGGCGTATTTACAAAACTGCTCTCATCGCCATGACATCTGAACAACACGCCGTGAAAATTTTCCGACATATTTTTCTTGTTTTGTTCATTCTTTCAGCTTCGCTTAATTCTGCAGTTGCAGCCAGCTATAACGGCACAATCATCGATGCCTCAAGCAACAAACCCATCGATGACGCTTTTGTCACGCTGGGTGAAAAAGTTGTGCGCACAGACGCTGCCGGAAAATTTCAAATTGAAGGCAATGGCGACTCGATAGGCATCCGGGCGTACGAGCACAAGCGCCGCGAAGTAAAAACAAACGCCCTGAACGATGCCACGCCGATTGCATTGGATCCGTTCACACCCAAGGCACTCTATCTTTCACTGTTTGGCATCGGCAATAAGCAGCTGCGTGAATCGGCACTGGATCTCATTCATGACACCGAACTCAACTCCCTGGTGATAGACCTGAAAGATGACATGGGCAGGGTTGCATTCAGGAGCGCTACGCCCCTTGCAGAAGAGATCGGCGCGCAAAAAATAATCACCATCAAGGACATCAATTCATTGGTGGACAATCTTCATGAAAAGGGTATCTATCTCATTGCAAGGCTCGTTGTTTTCAAGGACGATCCGCTGGTCATGGCAAAGCCCGATCTTGCCGTCAGAACTGCTGAGGGAGCAATCTGGAAAGACAGGGAGGGACTGGCATGGAGCAATCCATTCAGCAAAACAGTATGGGACTACAACATTGATCTGGCGGTTGAAGCAGCCCGCGCCGGCTTTGATGAAATTCAGTTCGACTATGTCAGGTTTCCCGATTCGCCAGGACTTATTTACTCAATGCCGAACACGGAAGACAACCGGATCGGTGCCATTTCAGGCTTTCTGAATGATGCGCGAAAAAGGCTCATCCCCTATAACGTATTTCTTTCAGCGGACATCTTTGGTTATGTGACGTGGAATACCAATGACACTTACATAGGTCAGAAACTGGAAAACCTGCCAGATGTTCTGGATTACATATCACCCATGCTTTACCCTTCGGGCTTTCAGTTTGGCATTCCCGGTTACCCTGATCCTGTTCACCACCCGCGCGAAATCGTCTACTTTTCCCTTGAAAAGGCAAAGCAGCGCACAAAGCTGCCGGGAATACGCTTCAGGCCATGGCTCCAGGCATTCCGCGATTACGCCTTTGACAAAACACCCTTCCGGGGCGAGCAAATCCGCGCACAGATTGATGCAGCAGAAAGCTTGGGCAGCGATGGATGGATGCTGTGGAATCCGCACAATATTTATAGCCGTGAAGGCATGCAGCCAAGAAACCCGACTATTCCTGAAACAAAGTGAAGATACTGGCCACACTGCTGTCGTTGTTTATCGCGCTTGGGGCAAGTGCAGAGGACATGCTCAACCCAGCGGGGCTGTCGCCCATTGCCGAACTTGCCGATATGGAAATTCAGTCTGGACATATCCCAGGAGCTGTCGTGCTGGTCGGCAACAGAACAAAAATTCTTTATCGGGAAGCTTATGGCATGCGTGCACTGCAACCCGATCCGCTAGCGATGACGATCAATACCCGTTTCGATTTGGCGTCGTTGACCAAAGTAATTGCAACAACGACCGCCATCATGCAGCTTGTCGAACGGCGAAAAATCCACATCGACGCGCCTGTTGCAAAATACTGGCCGCAGTTCGCCAAAAATGGCAAAGGCGGCATCACCATCCGACAGTTGCTGACACATTATTCCGGCCTGCGCTCTGATCTTGATTCAAACTGGACAGGCTATCGAGGTGCAATGAAACATATCGTTGCTGAAAAACCCGTTTCACCTCCCGGGAAGGATTACCTCTACAGCGACATCAATTTCGAAATATTGGGAGAGCTGGTCAGGCGTGTTTCAGGCACATCGCTAAATGTCTATTGCGCCAGACACATCTTTCGTCCATTGGGGATGAAACACACAGGCTTTAAACCGGCGAAGCACGATGACATCGCGCCCACAGAATACATAGACGGCAAGTTGCGCTGGGGCAAGGTGCACGACCCGACAGCCTATCGCATGGGCGGCATTTCAGGTCACGCAGGGCTGTTTTCCACTGCCGGCGATCTGGCCCGTTTTGCCCAGATGATGCTAAAAGGCGGGCGCTTGCACGGGGCTCGAATTTTAAGCCTCCGCTCCGTGGAAGAAATGACCATCCCTCAGTCACCACCAGGCGATGCAAGATTGCGGGGGCTGGGCTGGGATCTTGGGGCGCCATTCGCACCCAATCGGGATCAGCTTCCTGCCGTAGGTTCCTATGGTCACTACGGATACACAGGTACGATGCTGTGGATTGATCCTGTCAGCAAGACCTTCGTCATCGTGCTGAGCAACCGGGTGCATCCCTATGGCAAGGGGGATGCCAGCCCTTTGCGCAGAGGCGTATTGGCGATCGTCTCAGATGCGCTTCCCCCTGAATCGTCTGAGCGGGTACTCGCTGCCCGACCTGCGTTAACTCCTTATTACAAATTTGCAACTGCGCATCCTGAAATCCATCCTGTCGCTAAAATCTTAACGGGACTGGATGTTCTGGAGGCTGAAGATTTCGCCCCCTTGAAAGGCATGCGTGTAGGCGTCATCACCAATCAGACCGGCGTCGATGCATGGGGTCATCGCATCGTCGATCTGTTGCATAACGCGCCTGATGTAAAACTCGCTGCGATCTTCAGCCCGGAACATGGCATCAGCGGCAATCTGGATGAAAAGATTGCATCAAACTCGGACGCACCGACAGGGCTGCCGATATACAGCCTGTATGGGGACGTCAAACGCCCGACAGACGACATGCTCAAGGGACTCGACGCTCTGGTGTTCGATATACAGGATGTCGGTGTGCGCTTCTACACATACGCCACAACCATGGCTTATGCCATGGAAACTGCAGCGCAGCACAACATCGATTTTTTTGTTCTCGACCGCCCCAATCCTATTGCGGCGGACATTGTGCAAGGGCCGGTACTCGATGCAGACATGACATCTTTCACTTCTTATTTTCCACTCCCGGTGAGACACGGCATGACCATAGGCGAACTGGCCATGTTGTTCAACGCCGGCATCGGTGCGAAGCTTCATGTCATCAAAATGCACGGCTACGCGCGACGCGACTGGTACGATGACACCGGCTTGAAGTGGGTCAGTCCATCCCCCAATCTGCGCACACTCACTGAAACCGCGTTATATCCCGGCACGGCTCTGGTGGAAGGCGCAAACTTGAGCGTCGGGCGCGGCACCGACACTCCTTTCGAGCTGCTTGGCGCACCGTGGATCGATGGCAAAATGCTTGCCAGTTACTTGAACACCCGCAAAATTGCAGGCGTGTTTTTCATACCTGTGGATTTCACGCCGGTTGCCAACCGTTACAAGAACCAACCCTGTCATGGCGTGCGCATCCTGCTGATTGATCGCCATGCGCTGGATTCGCCGTTGCTGGGTATAGAAATAGCAAGCGCGCTTCATCAGCTTTACCCTGCGCAATTTCATATTCAGGAAATTTTGGGCATGGTAGGTTCGCGCAGTGTTTTGCAGGCTATTATCGATGCTAAGGATCCGAAGATCATCGCGTTGCAATGGCAGGACAGGATCGACGAATTCACTGCTCAGCGAGCCCGGTATTTGCTCTACTAGACACTGAACTTTTATATCGTGGTTTTCCGCGTGAGCGCAATAAAGACCCAGACAAGGGCCAATGGAAAAAGAAAAACAAGCAAAAAGGGGAATGACAATCCCGCCAAGATGAGACCGGCAACGATGATGCCGCCCAAGATAAAAATACCGATCCCGGCAAACACGAAAAGCAGGAAAATAGCCGCACAAAACAAAGCGATCATACTGATGATCAGTCCTGCCGCTCCAATTGCACCATTGAATGGCCGTGCAATTTCATGGCCGTTGACAATGATGCTGATTGACCCCGTCTCAAAAAACATCCCCCATGCAACAATGGCTAACATGACGAATGCAAGCAAGATTGCCACTTTCTTGGTCATATAGGGTTTCGACTAGCCGTTATTGTTAGCTCGCATTGCATTATTGCATGTTAAAAGCGGACGTTGTGATTTTAGCCCACATAAAAATGCCTATAAAAATATCGCTTCACGAATTCCACGGCCACAAGATAGCACAGCACCATTACTGGCAGAATCAGGAAGAACAGAGGCGGCGGGACAACGAATCCCAAGCGCGCCGCAAATGGTGTAAAAGGCAGTGCCAATGCTGCTATAACGACTGA
>JAJXTL010000037.1 GCA_021783855.1 Pseudomonadota bacterium | reverse complement strand
ACGTCTGAAATGAGCCGTCGCATCATCGGGCCGTTTAATCGCGTGGAAGGCGACCTGGAAATTACACTCGATACGGAAGACGGGCGAGTACGCGCCGCTTTTGTTAATTCGCCCATGTATCGGGGGTTCGAGCAGATTTTGCTGGGCAAAAATCCGCTGGATGCGCTGGTTTATGTGCCGCGTATCTGCGGGATTTGCTCGGTCGCGCAATCGGCTGCCGCTGCCCAGGCGCTGGCAACGGGGATGGGCTTGCAAGCGCCGCAAAATGGCCGTCTGGCGGCGAATCTGACACTGGCGGCTGAAAACCTTGCCGATCATTTAAGTCATTTTTATCTGTTCTTCATGCCGGATTTTGCGCGTGAGGGGTATCGCAAGCGGTCGTGGTTTGGTGATGCAGAATCCCGTTTCAAGGCGGTCAGCGGCAGTGCTTCCGCGGACATGCTGCCGGTACGCGCCAGGTTCATGAATGTGATGGGTTATCTGGCGGGAAAATGGCCGCACACCCTCTCCGTGCAGCCGGGCGGTTCGTCGCGTCCGCTGGAAATGGCTGAAAAACTGCGCCTGAAAATTTTACTGGCGGAGTTTCGCGGTTTTCTGGAAAACACACTGTTCGGCGACAAACTGGCGGCGGTAGCAGCGCTGGATTCGGAAGCGGCGCTGATGACGTGGATGGCGCAGCGTTCACATCGCGCCGATTTTCCGCGCTTCTTGAACATCGCGCGCGACCTGGAATTGCAGCAGCTAGGACGTGCCACGGATCGCTTCATCAGTTACGGCGCTTATACGGAAGAAAATACGGCCTTGTTTGCGGCGGGACTGTGGTCGGAAAATACGCTGCATGCCCTTGATATCAGCGCCATCCGCGAGGATGTGGCAAGCAGCTGGATGGCGGGTGACAGCGCACTTGCCCCGGACGAGGGTCGCACCCTGCCGCAGCCGGACAAGGTGGATGCCTATTCATGGTGCAAAGCGCCGAGACTGGCAGGTCAGGTCGTGGAGACAGGCGCGCTGGCACGCCAAATGGTCGCGGGCCATCCCTTGCTGCGCGACCTGGTTGGTCGGCATGGTGCCAGCGTAACGGCAAGAGTGGTGGCGCGAATGCTGGAACTGGCGCTGGTGTTGCCCGCAATGGAGAGCTGGCTACAGCAGATACAGCCGGGTGCGCCGTTTTGTCTGCCTGTCGGTGACATCGACGAGATGCGCGGCGTCGGTCTGATCGAAGCGGCGCGGGGTTCTCTGGGGCATTGGCTGGATGTGCGTCAGGGTAAAATAGTTAACTACCAGATCATTGCGCCGACCACCTGGAATTTTTCGCCGCGCGATGAGGCAGGCATACCCGGTGCGCTGGAGCAGGCGCTTGTCGGGCTGAAAGTCGATGAAAATGAAAATTCAGCGCCATTGGCCGTGCAGCATGTCGTGCGGTCCTTCGATCCGTGCATGGTGTGTACGGTGCATTAGCCGCCGTCATCCGAAAATATAATGGGATTTAAAATGGTACATGTGGAACGAACGCTGTCCAGACTGCCCGAACCGGGGGAAATGGAATCTTTTTCGGAATCCGCCTGGATAGAGGTGGTGCGCTCGATGGACGAAGTCTATAACGAGCTGTTGCAGTATGAAGTGGTGCTGGAGCAAAAAAATACCGAACTGGAGGAATCGCAGCAATTCATCTACAGCATTCTGACCTCGATGTCGGACTTGCTGGTGGTTTGCGACCGCAATTGCGTCATCGAGGAAGTGAATCACTCGCTGATCGCCTTTACGGGGAAAACCGAAGGGGAGCTCAAGGGCGAAAAATTGTCCTCGCTTTTCATGGATGAAGCTGCTTTTGCGGCAGCCAAACGAGTGATTGCGGGGTTGACTGCCGCACCGGCGAACGACGTGGAATTGCTATTTCGCAGCAAGGAAAATGTCGGCACGCCGGTGGCGCTCAACTTCACGCCGCGTTTATCCGCTGCCGGGAAACTGCTGGGCGTGGTCATCACAGGGCGCCCGGTCGGCGAGTTACGTCGCGCGTACCACAAATTACGTGAGGCGCACGAAGAACTTAAACGCACGCAACAACAATTGTTGCAATCCGAAAAAATGGCCTCGCTGGGCAAGCTGGTCGCGGGCGTTGCGCACGAGTTGAACAACCCGATCAGTTTCATGTTGGGCAATATTCATGCAATGCAGCGCTACACACCGCGTTTGAAACGCTATCTGGATGCGGTTCATCAGGATACGTCGCAAGCATCGCTGGACAAGCTGCGCACTGAATTACGCATAGATCACCTGCTGGGTGATCTGGCACCGTTACTGGCGGGAGCAATGGAGGGCGCCGAGCGCACGCGCGATATTGTGGATGGTTTGAAACGATTCTCGGCAGCCGACCGCAATGAAAATGTTCGATTTAATTTGTCTGAGACGATAGAGCGCTCGGTACACTGGGTGACACGCGCCACGCCCGTGAATTTTCGTGTGTCAATGGAAATTCCGAAAGAGATTCCTTTCGTAGGATCTCCCGGCCAGATACAGCAGGTCATCATCAATCTGGTGCAGAACGCCTCGGATGCCACGGAGGCCCAGCCCGAACCGAGATTGATCGTTACTGCGCAGCTTGATGAAAATGATATTTTCATTCTGTTTCGCGACAACGGGCCGGGTATATCGGAGATCGCCATGAGCAAGCTATTCGATCCGTTTTATACCACCAAGCCGGTCGGCAAGGGTACGGGTTTGGGCTTATCCATCAGCTATGGCATCATCGAACGTCACGGTGGACAGCTTTCTGTGAGCAATGCACCGGGAGGCGGGGCGCAATTCAAGCTGCGCTTGCCATCACCCAATCGGCAATAAACCGGAAAGCAACTTTCCGTGACTGCTCCGGATTGCTCGCGCCATCGTACCTCAAAAAAACACTCAACTCATTATTTTTTATGAGTTTTATATCGTCACATGGTTAATCCGATCAGTCGGGCATAAATTTTGCAAAACGTATACATCTGACAGGAGGTTGGTATGGAAACGATACATGGCAGCATTTATCCTCTGGTCTCACTGGCGTTTGTGTTGGGCATGAAACACGGCATGGACGCCGATCATCTGGCGACCATTGATGGTTTGACTCGTTTTAATGCGGTGGCCGGGCGAAGCAAATTGGCGCGAGTATGCGGTTTGCTGTTCTCGCTGGGGCATGGCTGCGTGGTGTGTGTCGTGGCCGCAGCGACCAGTGTGCTTTTTCAGCAGGGTGCGATACCTGCATGGATGAATGGCGTAGGGACATGGGTATCCGCGTTCTTCCTGCTGATACTGGGCACACTCAATTTGTATGCGGTGTTTTCGACCCCATCTCATGAGATGGTGCAAATGATAGGCATCAAGGGGCGCCTGCTGGGAAATCTCAAGTACGCGGGCCATCCGCTGCTGATCGCGCTGGTGGGTGCGCTATTCGCTATTTCCTTTGATACGCTATCCCAGGCGGCGCTGTTTGCCGCCACCGCCTCCCAATATGGCGGCCTGCCCTATGCGTTGCTGCTGGCCATATGCTTTATGACGGGCATGATGGTGACCGATGCCGCCAATGGGCTGTGGATTGCGCATCTGCTGCGCCGCGCCGATGGGAGGGCGCGTATCGCATCTCGCATCATGGGCGTCACGCTGGCGCTGCTCAGTTTTACTGTTGCGGCATTGGGCTTGTCGCGCCAGTTTTTCCCGGCGGCCGCAGCCTGGCAGGAAGGCCGGGAATTGTTTGTCGGCATCGCCATCATCATCGTCATTGCAGTCTGCTTCCTGTTCGTGCGCTACACCCGGCAACGCATTTCCGCTCTGGTATGACGCCATTTTCGGCTGTCAAATTGACAGGCTGGCTGGTCAGCAAACTGATAGATCATGGCATGCCCACGACGATCATTCGCGAGTCATTGCCCGGTCTGGAACTGGAGCTGGTTGGCCACGATGAAACTCAGGCATTTTTAACGGGGGAGTTGCATGCGGCCGGCAAGGCTTTTGGCTTATCGCTGGGCGATTGGGCGTGTCTGGCATTGGGCGTCGTCGAGCAATTTCCCATGCTGATGGCAGATCGTGTTTGGCTGAATGTGCCTGTACAGACGGAAGTGGTGTTTTTCGCGAGTAATTTACGTAAAAACAAAGCTTTGCAATATATTTTTAAATCATATTATTATGAAAATTGATTGTCTGTTTATTTTTCCGACCCCGATTATCGCAACAAATTAGGCAGTAAATATAATTGCATTGCTAACTAACTTGTTGTACATTGTGCCCATGTTCGATCATTGCCTGTATTTTAATACCACGTCCTTGGCCCGCCAGCTCGAAAGCGAGTGGTCTCGGGCATTTGAGCCCTTTGGTTTGACGCCCCCTCAGGCTTTCATGCTCAGGATGGTGCTGGATCAGCCCGGTCTGATGCAACATGAGCTTGCGCGCGCCATGACAATCTCAAGGCCCACGGCAACCCGTGCGCTGGACGGCTTAAAAGCCAAGGGTTTGATCGAGCGCAGAAGTTCGGCGCGGGATGGCCGTGAGCAGTCAATTTTCCCAACAGCTCCGGCCATAGCCATGCATGCGTCGCTAAATGAAGCGAGTATCCAAGTTAGCAAGCGGTTAAAGAAATTGTTGGGAGAGGACGCGTTCGCTGAAACTGTATCCAGGATTCGTAAAGTGAGCACTACCCTTAAGTGAGTATTTTTTTATACATATAGTTGCATAGCTAATCATTCTGGAGAAATTATGTTAATGTCTTTTGGGAATATGGTGATTCAGCTTGCCGAGGGGATCAGTTTCGCTTTTCGAGGTGCACGCGATGTTCATCTCGAATGCACCGAAGGTATGGTCTGGCTCACTGTCGAAGGACAGATATGCGACTTCCTGCTTGCCAAGGGAGAACGGCTGCGCATTGAGAGCAACGGCCTCGTTCTTATTCAAGGCTTACCATCCGGCTCAGTCCAACCGGTCAGCATGACGACATAGTCAATCCGTAAAAAAGTCGATTAGCCTGGCCTTCCGATCTCCGCCCAGTGTGCCATAGTTGCACAACTTACTATTTGAAAGAGAATCATGCCTATCCTTAACGAAAGTCAGTGCCCTGATGATCCACGGCTTCATGTTTTGGTTCTTTCCGACGCATGTGCGTCTCTGGCAGGTGGCGCATAGGCGAGGCACAATACATTGTACGGAAACTCGTGAAAGGTTCAGAGATTCTTTTCGACGATGTGGGTCGGGATGTCGTCGATGCTGGACTGATTTTTCTCTTCCCAGTACTGCCTTATGCCCTCATCGCCCTTGTTGATGGCCCAGTCGTTGAGCAGTTCCCGCTCGCCTGTATAGTCGTAATAAGGCACGCCCATCCCGCAGGAGGTTTGCACCAGATCGATGGAAAGATCAAAAATTTGCCGGGCGCCGGGCAGTGGAGTGAAATGACTGAAAAGTGCATCCCAGTCGGCATCGTTCTTGTGTATGACTCTTGCCGCACCATAAAGACGAAGAATAAGTGGCGGGCCTTCGAAGGCGCAGAACATCAGGGTCATGCGCGGGTTTTGCTGAACGTGGGCGGATGTTTCGTTGCCGCTGCCCGTGACGTTTAGCCAGATCGCACGTCTGTTGTCCAGCACGCGCAGGGAATCCATCCCTTTGGGAGAAACGCTGACCCGACTGTCAGCCGTTGCCGTCCCCACGAAAAAAATCTTCTGTTTTTCGATAAATTCGATCAATTGTTCAGAAAGTGCTTGGTGTGGTTTACCCATGAATCGTTCTCCGTGCAGCTTGGTCTCTTACCTCGTTTCCATCAAACACAAAGCATGACGCTTGCGAATTCAAACGTCCCGCCCGGTCAGTGAGACGCCCCGGTTGTGATGCGGCAATTGTAAATAGCGCTGCGTCTGCATTTCTGCAAGGCGGCTGGTGATGCGTCCTGACTCGTCTTCATATGCCTCATACAGATTTTCCAGCAAGACTTCAAAACTTGCCACCAGCTTGACATGGTTGTCATACAGCACATCAATCAGCCAGGTAAAACGTCTGGCCTCGGCGGCATTTTCAGAGGTCATGCGCGGCACGCCTGACAGGAACACAGTAGGATAACGATGAGCGATCTGCAAATAGTCGGATTGATCATGGTTGCCCCCGCACAGCTCCCTGAAATCGAACCAGACGATTTCGCGCACCGCAAATCTTGCCCGAATATGCCCCACCTCGACGGATTCGGCATGCACACCCATCGAAAGGCGAAGAAACATCGACTCCATGGCGTGCTCCGCATTGTGGGACACCAGGAATACCGGATCGCGTATCTTCTGTAACAGCCGGTAGTCCCGGCTTCCTTCAAAATGCAATACCCGCAATTCCTGCTTCAACAACTCAATTGCCGGCAGAAAATTCAGTCTTTGCAAGCCATTCGGGTAGAGGCCGTCCGGTGGAAAATTGGAGGTAATAAGCAGCACCACGCCGCGTTTGAACAGTGCGGCGAGCAACCGGCCCAGGATCATCGCATCGGCAATGTCATCTACATGCAACTCGTCCAGGCAAAGCAGCCGCGTGACTTGCGCGATATTGTCGGCCAGTGCCATCAGTGGATCGGGGGTGTCCGAGAGCCGCCTCATCTCCTGATGAACCTCGGACATGAAGTTGTGGAAATGTATGCGGCGTTTACGACGGTAAGGCAGACAGTAATAAAAACCATCCATCAAGAACGTCTTGCCGCGCCCTACTCCGCCCCAGATATACAGCCCCTGAGGCACCAGTGGACTTAACAGGCTGCGCCCTAAAAATTGATCGCGCTTATGTTTGAATTCGACCAGTTGCTGCCAGAGTGTTTCCAGCTCCTCGATCGCCCGCATCTGTGCCTCATCGCAAACGAAGCCTGCCTTGTCGCAAGTATCCCTGTACCAGGCCTTGGGTGTTATATCGTGCACGATTAAATTTCCGCGATGAATTCCAGTGCGTTCTGATCCGGGTCGCGGCAGAACAGCGCGCGTCGGCCGGACTGGCTTAAGGTATAACTGATCGCGGCACGCTCCAATCGCGCGATCAACTGCGCCATATCCGTGACCGTCAGCGCAACATGGCGGTCGCGCCCGCCGTGTGCGGGACGCTGCACTGCCGCTGCCGCATCGGGTAAGGCCATCAGATGTATCTGCTGACCTAGCGCCACGTCGTACCACACCCCGTCGAAACTCATGACCGGACGTCTGTCATCCGCCTGCAGGCCCAGCACTTCCTCGTAAAAGACGCGCGCAAGGGCAAGGTCTGAAGTCAGAAAAGTGGCGTGATGTATCCCGCTGATCATAGCTTGACAGGCAACACCAGACTGGCCGCCAGCTTGGCGCGCGCCCTCGCCTCATCGGTGTCGACACCTGTTGCCAGTGCAACGCCCATGCGGCGGCGGACAAAGGATACCGGTTTGCCGAACAGGCGTATATCGCTGCCAGGCACGCGCAGCGCATCACTCACCCCCGCAAAAGCGATGCCAGTCTCATTCAGCTGTCCATAGATCACGGCCGATGCGCCGGGCTCGCGCAACGCAGTATTCACCGGCAGTCCGAGTATGGCGCGGGCATGCAGCTCAAATTCGTTCTGCACCTGCGTGCACATCGTCACCATGCCGGTGTCGTGCGGGCGCGGACTGACCTCGGAAAACCATACCATATCGCCCTTGACAAATAATTCCACGCCGAACAGCCCCAGCCCCCCGAGATTTTCGGTCACCTTGCCTGCGATTTCGCGCGCACCCTGCAAAGCCAGTGGTGACATCCCTTGCGGTTGCCAGCTCTCCACGTAATCGCCATGCACCTGAACATGACCGACAGGATCGCAAAAATGCGTCTGTATCCGGCCGTTCTCACCCAGGGCTCGCACGGTGAGCAGCGTGATCTCGTAATCGAAGCGAATGACGCCCTCGACGATCACGCGGCCCTGATTCACCCGGCTGCCGCTTGCGGCATAGTCCCATGCGGCATCTGCTTCTGCTGGCGTATCCACCTTGGACTGCCCCTTGCCGGAGGACGACATTACCGGCTTGACGATGCAAGGATACCCGATGTGGTCAATGGCAGCGCGCATCTCATCCAGGCTATCGGCAAAACGGTAGGGCGATGTCGGCAGTCCCAACGTTTCTGCGGCAAGCCGGCGTATGCCTTCGCGGTTCATGGTAAGCCGTGCGGCGCGCGCAGTGGGAATCACCTGCGCCAGCCCTTCTCGTTCGATCTGCTCCAGCATGTCGGTAGCGATCGCCTCGATTTCCGGCACGATCATATCCGGTTTTTCCTGTTCGATCAGGGCGCGCAGCGCAGCGCCATCCGTCATGTCGATGACATGGGCGCGATGCGCAAGCTGACTAGCCGGCGCGTCGGCGTAACGGTCCACCGCAATGGTTTCTATCCCTAACCGTTGCAGGGCGATGATGACTTCCTTGCCCAGTTCTCCGCTACCCAGCAGCATGACACGGGTGGCAGAAGGACTGAGCGGCGTACCGATGGCAGGCAAATAAGCAGACATTTTGTTAAAATCGAATTATGAATATAGCGAAATTATACACAGACAAACAAAACCGACTGCATCGAGACAGAAATATCCAGGATCAAGCGGAGATAAAAAGGACAATTTGCTTCAGGCGGTACGCACAACACTCATCAACCAATGCGCCGGATAATGCGGGCAGGGTATCGCCTGCACGCTCAACGCGGTAATATTCCAAAATATTGTCAGAATTAACACATGGTCATGAAAAATTGGTGGCGCTCGTTACACATAGGAACAAAGCTGAACATTCCCATTCAGTTGATGTTGATGTTGACCCTGTCTTTCGCGCATGTCTGGGTAATGGCGCACTACAAAGGTGAAATTCTGGATGGCGCCAAACGACGTGCCGCTGTTTCAGCCGATGGCATCATCAACGGCATGAATATGCTGATGGTGACCGGCAGGATTTCGGACCCCGAGAATCGCCGTCTCCTGGTAAAAAAGATGGGCGCGTCCTTGGGAGTGAAGGAATTGCGCATCATACGCGCAAAACAGGTGCAGGATCAGTTCGGGCCCGGTTTGCCGGAAGAGCAGAGCAAGGACGAGATGGATCGTCGCGCAATCATATCAAAACAGTCACAATTTCTGCTGAACGAAAACGCACCGACGCTGCGCACAGTGGTTCCATTTATCACCAGCACCGATTTCCGGGGCACCAACTGCATGGACTGCCACAATGTCAAGGCAGGCTCAGTCAATGGCGCGGCCAGCATTACAATCGATATGACCGAGGATTTCAGCGCGATTAAGCGCACCAGAAACAAGCTGTGGGCAGGACAGATCTTTCTGCAAATTCTGATGTTCTACGCAACCAAAAGCCTGATAAACCGCTTTATGCGACCTATTGTAAGACTGCAATCCACTATGGAATCCCTGCAGGCGTCCGGCAGCATGGAACAATTTGTCCCGATTGAGCCGGGCAGCGGCAACCGGGACGAGTTCGGAAAATTAATCATGGCATTCAACCGGATGTCGGATGCGTTGTGCAATTCTGAAAAATCCATGAAGCTGGCCACGGCAATTTATCAATCCAACTCTGATGCCATCATCGTGACGGATGAAAACAACCTGATCACGGATGTCAATCCGGCCTTCACCCGTGTAACGGGTTATACGCTGGACGAGGTGATTGGAAAAAATCCCAAGCTGATGCAATCCGGTCGGCACGATGAAAAATTTTACCGGCAGATGTGGCAGAAGATACTCGATGAAGGGCACTGGCAGGGAGAAATTTGGGACAAGCGCAAGAATGGCGAACTTTACGCAAAATTAGCCAACATTATCGCCCTGCGTCACACAGACGGTCGCGTGTACAGATATGTGGCACAGTTCTCGGACATCACCGAAAAGAAACATAAGGACGAACTCATCCATTGGCAGGCCAATTATGATCCGCTGACCAATCTACCCAATCGCCGCCTGTTTCAGGACCGTTTAAAACATGCGCTCCTGCTGGCACAACGAAAATCGTTAACACTAGCCCTGTTTTTCATCGACCTTGATCACTTCAAGGAGATCAACGACAAAATGGGTCATGCAAACGGTGACGCCCTCCTGATGGAGGTTTCGCGGCGCATCAGCAGTTGCGTGCGCGAAACGGACACGGTGGCGCGTCTGGGCGGCGATGAATTCACCGTCATCCTGCAGGAGCTTGGCGACACCACACAGACCAGACGAATAGCGGAAAAAATCGTTGAAAAACTGGCTGAACCCTTTTTCTTTGTCAATGACGAAAGCGGACATCACATTTCAGCCAGCATCGGGATCGCACTTTATCCTGATGACGGGAAAGATCTGCAAAGCCTGCTCAAATGTGCAGATCAGGCAATGTATGCGGCCAAAGGCGCCGGACGCAATCGCTTCATCTACTTTGCGGAATCGGGGCAGTAACCACCCCGACGGGTTTTATACTGAGAGCAGGTTTAATGCAGAGTTCTGCGTTATTCTGCATACAGCTTTCCAGACAGCAGGCTGGCGGAGACGATCAGTAGAGCGCCAGACCATTCGCGCAGCCCCATCGCCTCATTCGCCAAAAAATACGATGCGAACGCTGCAACAACCAGTTCAAACAAGAACAACAACATGGCCCGATTCGCCGGCAGGCGGGTGACACCGTATTGCACGGCAAAGCTGCAAGCGCACAAGGCGACACCCAGCAGCCCCAGTATCAGCCAGGCCTGCTTGTCTATTCCATGTATCGACCATCCGCCCTGCCACCATAACAGCGGCACAGTAAGCGCTACAGTACCGAACCAGATACTGAACGATTTTGCCTCGACGCTCAGATGCGTTGCGCGCCGCGACACCACATTGGACAGCGCAAAGCCCATGCCGGCTGACAAACCTGTCCATTCCGAGAGATTTTGCGGAAACGGCATACCGAGCGCAGGCTCCCACAGCATGATAAATGCCCCGCTGAGCGACAGCGCGATGACAGAATAACCGTAGCGATTCAGGCGTTCGCCGAGCAGCCAGAAGGAAAACAGTATGGTCCAGACCGGCGCCAGATAAAACAGCAGCAGCACGCGCATAACGATGCCGTGCAGCATCGCCAGCACATAGCCAAAATTGGCCCAGCCTGCGGAAAACACCAGCAAAAGCGCCCACCAGCCTGCTGTGCGGATTTCCCGCCAGACGCGCGGCAACATGAACGCACCAAACAACATTGCCAGCAAATAGGTGATGAGCGTCGCCAGCGGGCCAGATATGCCCGCTGTCTGCAACACGCGATAGGGATACCAGATCAGCCCCCACACCAGTGCGCCGCTCAGAATTCCGGCAATGGGCATTACATTTTGTTTTGATGACACCGGTTAGCCCTTTATAATGCCCGCCACTTTCGACGCCGCTGAAACCGCCATGAATCCAGACCTAAACCTTTTACAGCCCTACCCGTTCCAGAAACTGGCCAGCCTGTTTCACGATGTGACGGCAAATCCGGACTTGTCCGCGATCAGTCTGGCTATCGGTGAACCAAAACACGATACGCCGCAATTCATCAAGGATGCACTGATAGCCAATCTGGCTGGACTTGCGAATTATCCCACAACCGCAGGCTCGGACGCGCTGCGCAGCATGATCGCCAACTGGCTGGCACGGCGCTATGACATTCCCGTGCCCGACTTCAAGACCCAGGTGTTGCCGGTTAACGGCAGCCGCGAGGCCTTGTTCGCTTTCGCGCAAACCGTCATCGACCGCAGCAAACCTGCCCCGGTAGTGGTTTGCCCCAATCCCTTTTACCAGATTTACGAAGGGGCCGCATTTTTATCGGGTGCAACTCCCCGCTTTCTCAACACGCTGCCTTCAGATAATTACGCACTGAATTTCTCCCAATTGCCGGAAGATGTCTGGCAACGCACGCAACTGATTTATGTCTGCTCACCGGGCAATCCCACCGGGCGGGTAATGCCGCTGGATGAATGGAAAACCCTGTTCGAGATGTCAGATCGCTATGGTTTCGTAATCGCCTCGGACGAGTGCTATTCGGAAATTTATTTCGACACGCCGCCGCTCGGTGCCTTGCAAGCCGCGCAAAAACTGGGTCGCAGTGATTACAAAAATCTGGTGGTATTTTCCAGCCTGTCGAAACGCTCCAACGTTCCCGGCATGCGCTCGGGTTTTGTCGCGGGAGATGCGCGCGTGATCGAAAAATTCGCCCTGTACCGCACCTACCACGGCTCGGCGATGAATCCGGCGATACAGGCTGCCAGTATCGCCGCCTGGAATGACGAGATGCATGTCACTGAAAACCGCCGCCTTTACACCGAGAAGTTTTCACGCGTGCAGGAAATACTGGGGGCCGTGCTGCCCGTCACACAGCCCGAGGCCGCCTTCTATCTGTGGATACGCACGCCGATTGCCGACACAGCCTACGCGCTGGCCTTGTATCGCGATTATAATGTGACCGTTTTGCCGGGCAGCTTCCTGGCTCGCAATGCACAGGGCATCAACCCGGGAGAAAATTTTGTCCGTCTGGCGCTGGTCGCCGAGACCAGCAAAACCGTGGAAGCAGCATACAGAATCGCAAAATTTACTAGGGAGTTGTCAGTAGCGAGTGGCGAGTAGCTACCGACTAACAACTCACCACTAACGACTTAACACTTACTACAAATCAGGAACAAACATGGATCAATTACAGCAAATCATCGAAACCGCTTTTGAACGTCGCGCCGAAATTACGCCGCGCAATGCGGATGCGCAGCTCAAGGAAGCGGTAGACAGCGTCATCACCCAACTGGATCAGGGCACGCTGCGCGTGGCTGAAAAGATCGACGGTGACTGGGTCACGCACCAATGGCTCAAAAAAGCCGTGCTGCTGTCATTCCGTCTGGAAGACAACGCCTTCATCAAGGGCGGCTTCACCAATTACTACGACAAAGTTCCCTCCAAATTTGCCGACTACAACAGCCGAGATTTCCGCGAAGGTGGTTTCCGTGTCGTGCCGCCGGCCGCCGCCCGCAAAGGCGCCTACATCGCCAAAAACGTGGTGCTGATGCCCTCTTATGTGAACATCGGCGCCTATGTGGATGAAGGCACCATGGTCGATACCTGGGCGACGGTCGGTTCCTGCGCGCAGATCGGCAAGAACGTACATCTCTCCGGCGGCGTCGGTATCGGCGGCGTGCTGGAACCCGTGCAGGCCAACCCGACCATCATTGGCGACAATTGTTTTGTCGGCGCGCGTTCCGAAATCGTCGAAGGCGTGATTCTGGAAGACAACGTGGTGATTTCGATGGGCGTGTTCATTGGCCAGAGCACCAAGAT
This sequence comes from Pseudomonadota bacterium, assembly GCA_021783855.1. Next base: position 10,777 of record JAJXTL010000037.1, on the reverse strand, counting down.
TTACGACCGTGAAACCGGCACCGTCACCTATGGCCGTGTTCCCGCAGGATCGGTCGTGGTCAGCGGCAGCCTGCCGTCTGCTGACGGCAAATACAGCCTGTACTGCGCCGTAATCGTCAAAAAGGTAGATGCCAAGACACTGTCCAAAGTCGGCATCAACGAATTGCTCAGAGGCATTTAATTCAGGATCGAGGATTCAGGTTATAGGATTGAGTAAAACCGGATGCACGGCTCTTTCACTCAATCCTCAATCCTCAATCCTTTAAAGGAGACTCCGATGCTCGTCACACCCTTGCTGAAACTGGCCGCTGACAGGCAAGCCTCCGACTTGTTTTTTTCGGCGGGGGCGCCGGTCAATGTCAAAATTGAGGGCATCACTACGCCTGTCAACGCACAGATACTGACCGCAGAGGTCATCAAACACATCGCCTATGAGATGATGAACTCAAGGCAAATCGTCGAGTTTGAAAACAAGCTGGAGATGAACTTCTCCTACCGGGTGGAAAACCTCGGCAATTTTCGTGTCAATATCTTCCGCCAGCGCGGCGATATCGCATTGGTGATCCGCTACATCAAAGGGAAAATCAGCGGAACCGATGATCTTCATCTGCCGGGCATACTCAAATCGTTAATCATGGAAAAACGCGGGCTGGTGCTGGTGGTCGGTGCGACCGGCTCAGGAAAATCCACCACCCTGGCCTCCATGATAGAGCATCGCAGCAGCATCCAGACCGGGCACATTCTGACCATAGAAGATCCCATCGAATATATTTTCCAACACGACAAATCCATCGTGAACCAGCGCGAAATCGGCACGGATACGCTGAACTACGAAAATGCCCTGTCATGCGGGATGCGTGAAGCCCCCGATGTGCTGATGATAGGCGAGGTACGTGATCGCGACACACTGAAACACGCATTGATTTTTGCGCAAACCGGTCATCTGTGCCTGACCACGCTGCACGCCAACAACAGTTATCACGCCTTGAATCGCATCGTCAATTTTTTCCCCTATGACTCGCGCCAGAGTGTGCTGTCCGATCTTTCCATGTGCCTGCGTGCGGTGATTTCACAACGCCTGGTGCGCACCATACAGGGCAAACAGATACCTGCCGTCGAAGTATTGCTCAACACCACGCTGATTGCAGACCTGATTAAAAACGACGAGATCGAAAAAATCCACGAAGCGATCGAAAAAAGCGTCTCTGCCGGCTCGCAAACCTTCGAGCAGGCGCTGTACAGGCTGTTCAAATCCGGAAAAATCACCAAAGAGGAAGCGATGCGCAACGCGGATTCGGCAAGCAATCTCTCCGCTCTGGTTGATTTTTCAGAGCGCACCAACACCATGTCGGTACAGGCCTACACGACCGACCCTGCGGAGAGAAAAAAAACCTCGGCATCGGATTTCACCGGCATCAAACTCGACCTGGACGTATCCAAATGAAACTGTATGGCATTCCCAATTGCAGCACGGTTAAAAAAGCACGCGACTGGCTGGCACAACACGACATCGCGGTCGAATTTCATGATTTCAAGAAAAATGCTTTAGATGTGGACATCGCCACGAACTGGCTGAAACAGCGCGACTGGAGCGAGCTTGTCAACCGTAAAGGGATGACCTGGCGAGGCCTGACAGATGAACAAAAACAACGGGTTAAAGACAACTCTTCAGCCTTGTCTTTAATGCTGGAAAAAACCAGCGTGATCAAACGTCCCCTGCTGGAGCAGGACGGCAAATTGCTGCATGTCGGCTTTGATAGGGCAGCTTATGCAGAAATATTTAATATTAAGGTGGCAACATGACAGAAACACTACGACTCGCAAAGGCGCTGATCGCGCGCCGTTCACTCACTCCTGACGATGCGGGCTGCCAGGAAATCCTGATCGAAAGACTCGAAAAAATAGGTTTTATCGTAGAGCGCATGCGCTTCGGTAACGTAGATAATTTCTGGGCCCGACGCGGCATCAGCAGTCCGCTCGTGGTATTTGCCGGACACACCGACGTGGTACCCTCGGGCCCCGAGGAATCCTGGTTCAGTCCGCCATTCGAGCCGACCCTGCGCGACGGGATGCTATACGGGCGCGGCGCGGCGGACATGAAAACGTCCATCGCCGCCTTCATTACGGCGACCGAAGCCTTTGTCGAGGATCATCCTGATCATGCGGGTTCTATCGCCTTGCTGATCACCTCGGACGAGGAAGGCGTGGCCGTGGATGGCACGGTACGTGTGGTCGAAGCATTGCAGGCGCGCGGCGAAACGCTGGATTACTGCATCGTCGGCGAGCCCACCTCAAATAAACTGGTGGGCGACATGATCAAGAACGGGCGGCGCGGCTCATTATCCGGCACGCTGATCGTCCAGGGTGTTCAGGGGCATATTGCCTATCCGCATCTGGTGAAGAATCCCATTCACATGGCAGCGCCTGCAATTGCGGAATTAGCCGACACTGTATGGGACAACGGCAACGACTACTTTCCGCCCACCTCATGGCAAATCTCCAACATCAATGGCGGCACGGGGGCGACCAATGTGGTACCCGGCACCGTAGAAATCCTGTTCAACTTCCGCTTCTCAACCGCCAGCACCGAGCAGGATTTAAAAGACCGGGTGCATGCGATCCTCGACAAACACAAGGTCACTTACGAGTTGCAGTGGGAGCTGTCCGGCAAACCTTACCTGACGCCCAAGGGCAGCCTGGTCGCAGCCATCAGCCGCGCGATTGAGCAAAGCTATGGCATTACCCCCGAACTCTCGACTTCCGGCGGCACCTCGGACGGACGCTTCATCGCGGATATCTGCCCGCAGGTCATCGAATTCGGGCCGTTGAATGCCACGATACACAAACTCAACGAGTGCGTCGCCGTCGCCGACATCGAGCCGCTCAAGTTTACTTATCAGCGCACACTGGAAAATCTGCTTGTTAAACAGCCATGAGCGAATATTTTTCCGGCGCATCACAAAATCTGCTGACCGTGCGCGACTATCTGCGTTTCGCGGTCAGCCGTTTCTATCAGGCGAAGCTGTTTTTCGGACACGGCAGCTGCGACGCCTACGACGAGGCAGTCTATCTGATCCTGCACACGCTGCATCTGCCCATCGACACGCTGGCCCCCTTTCTCGATGCACACCTCACACCTTCAGAACGCAGCGAAGTGCTGAACATCATTCAGCGACGTGTCGAGCAACGCATACCTGCCGCCTATCTGACGCACGAAGCCTTTTTAGGTGAATACAGTTTTTATGTGGATGAACGCGTGATTGTGCCGCGCTCCTTCATCGCCGAATTGCTGCGTCAACAGTTATCGCCCTGGATCGCCGACCCCGAGTCCGTCGCCAGCGTACTGGACTTATGCACCGGCAGCGGCTGCCTCGCGATACTCGCTGCGGATGCCTTCCCCAACGCACTGATAGACGCGGTTGATCTGTCACTGGGCGCGCTGGCGGTCGCCACCCGCAATATCAGCGATTACGAACTGGAGTCGCGTGTAAAACTGATCGAGTCGGACTTGTTTGACAAGCTGGAAGACCGCAAATACGACCTGATCATCAGCAATCCGCCCTATGTAGACGCGAAGTCGGTCGCCTCCCTGCCGCAGGAATACCTGCACGAACCGAAACTGGCGCTGGGCAGCGGAAACGACGGACTGGATGCCACCCGCCTGATTCTGAAGCATGCCGCAGAACGTTTGACCGACAACGGCATCCTGATCGTCGAAATCGGCCATAACCGAGATGCCCTGGAAGCCGCCTACCCCAAACTGCCGTTCACCTGGCTGGATGTGACAGCAGGAGACCAATTCGTGTTCATGCTGCATAAAAACGATTTGTTGTAACTCAAAATTTTTAAAAAATTCAGAATTTCGGGATGAAGCGCAAGGAGCCGCGCAGCAAATGACGAGACATACCTGTAAAGGTAGGCGAGGAATGAACGAGCACGCAACATCGCGAGCGGAAGGGGTGATGCGTGAGCATCGGGGTACCCCCGGCCTGCACCTTGCGGGTGAATTCGCCCGAAAAATGGATTTAAAGGTCGATCATTACGAAAATTTCCCCGTTGCCTCCATCCTGATGCCCCGTCGGCTGCGCAAACCCGTGGCGGCGATTTACCATTTTGCAAGAGCTGCGGACGACATTGCCGACGAAGGAAATCTGTCCGATGACGAGCGACTGAAACAACTCGGTACATTCCGAACAGAACTTGATCGCATCGGCAACCATGAAACGCCGACAAGCCTGCTTTTCCAGAACCTGGCAGCAGAAATCAGACAGCACGCATTGCCGATAAAACCGCATTACGATCTGCTCGACGCCTTTTCGCAGGACGTGGTGAAAAAGCGTTACGACAATTACGCAGACCTGCTCGACTACTGCCGCCGTTCTGCCAATCCGGTCGGCAACCTGCTGCTGCACCTCTACAGGGAGGCCACCCCTGTCAATATCGCCTATTCCGATGCCATCTGCACCAGTTTGCAGCTGATCAATTTCTGCCAGGATGTTGCAAAGGATTACGCGATTGGCCGCATCTACCTGCCGCAGGACGATATGGTCCGATTCGACGTGACGGAGACGCAAATCAAGCAGGGAATTTGCGATGAAAACTTTCAAAATCTGCTGAAGTTTCAGGTTGATCGTGCCCGAGCGCTGATGTTGCAAGGAGCGCCTTTAGGCAGCATCCTTACCGGCCGCATCGGCCTTGAAATGCGCATGATCATCGCAGGGGGGGTGCGCATACTCGACAAGCTGGAAGCAGTTCATTACGACATGTTCCGCCGCCGCCCCGTGTTACGTCCGCTCGACTGGGTTATCATGCTGCTCAAAAGTGCGCCCTACCCCCATTAATCACAGCCCCCTGTCCACGAAATACGAAAAAATTTTCAGGGATGGCCTGCCATTCTTACCTTCGTGCAGCGGCATGCCTCAATTACCGTGATTATGGCCTCGATCTTCGTCATGACGTTCGCCACCCCGCCCCCCGCGATGATCTTCCCTGTGATCGCCGCCGTCACGGTTTTCATGGCTGTCTCGGCGATCGCGATGCTGTTCCTGATAGCGCGGAACATACTCGCGGTTGTACCAGCTGTCCTGCACGAAATAGACCCGCTCACCGCAGGCATTGTATTCGCGGCAGTGACGGCTCCAATGCTTTGCATAGCCAGGCGGCACGTGCAGATAGATCGGCGGACGGTTCATCGGCACCCGCTCAATGATCATCGGCTGAGCATAGATGACTTGCGGTTGCGGATAGTTGGCGATATCGATTCGACCATAGAAGCCGGGCTGGCCGATATTGACTGAAACGCCAATATCGGCAGCATATGCCTGACTGACGAGTACGGCAGCGGCGGCTGTCATCATAAAACGTTTCATATTTAATCTCCTGTCGTTGATGATACCGAGTGCCGGAAAATATTCATAAATATGACATTAAAACAATAACTTATGAAGAGTGTAATATTTAAGGCAGTACACTGGAAATCGTTGCCAAGGCCATCTCCCCAATTCACGGATCGATAAATTATTGCACGATTCTACGCCGTTGGAAAAAAATAGCCAACGGAGGCGCATGTTCATCACGGTAGATTTATTTGCCATCATGCATAGCCTTGATCAGCATGGCGCGAAAGGCCGCAAAAACACGGCGCATCGGTTGCTGTTTATATGGAAAAACATCAAGCGGATCGGTCGCATGCAGCCAACCGCGATTGTCTGCCTCAAACACCAGCAGTTTGCCGTCCACGGTTTCGGCGCAGTCGATCACGACATAATCCAGTTCCAACTGACCGGCGATTGAACACAGTGCTTCTCGATGACGCGTCGCAAAACCGGCTTCGAAATCACGCATGAAATCCGCCTCATCGCGGCGCTTCTTTGTGCTTTTCATCATGTCCGCAGAACCATAGTGAACAACCCAGTTATCGCTGATGGCAAGATGGCAGATATAGGGGTGCCCGTCTATCAGAGCAATTCTGGCCTTGCGATACAGTCCGTCTGCATTCTTATAATCCACAAAAAGGGAAACAAACAATTCCTGAGCCGGTTCGGCGTCCAGATAAGCTGTTAATTGTGACGCATTGTCAATTCTGGACAGTCCCCGGCCACCCTGAGAATCGACCGGTCTGACCGTGACGGGATAGTTCAAACCTGGCGGCAGAGCGATATACAGCGCCTGCCTGCTAACGCGCAGCGTGGGGGGAATCAGCAGACCGGGAATGTCTTTTAACAGCCGATAAACCCCGTCTCTTGAACAGTGCGAAATACATTTTGCAGGATTCAACACCGGACGCGGCCAGTTCGCCGTCAATCTGCCCATCATCTCAAGCACAGGCCTGTTTTTGGCCGATTCGCCCGCCGCAATGATCGCCGCATCGTGCTCGGGAATCAATGCCGGCAGCGGTTGTCCGGGCACAATGTAGATGAGATCGAGCTGTATATCCGAGTCCTCGATCAGATAATCCAGCGGCATGTTATCGCTTGAGTCGCCCGGCCCCATCAAAGCCAGCAGCCGGATCAGCGGTTTCTGACTGCATGCAATCCGGTAGACGCTGCTCAACTCCAGCGCACGTGCCTGCATTTCGAGTGCGAAGTCCTTGTTGCCCAGGACGGAAAAAAACTGGAACTGACTCATATAAAGATTGCCGCCGACATACTCGGCAAACATCTTTTCGATCTGCTCAGGCAACTCGGTATTTGACAGGCGCGCCAGCGCCACCTGTGAGATAAGAGGTTTTAATACCATTTCAGCCAGCGTGAATGACTGAGTCAAGCTATTTCCCCCAGAAGAGAGAGTGCGCAAAGCCCGCAGGAAAAATCGCTATATTCATCAAAGGGTTTCATCCATCGTGTAAATATTACCATCGTAAGAACTGACCAGTAAGCAATTTTGTTGCATATCGTAGGCAAGAACAGAAATACCCGAGGAGATAAGTCGAAAAAAGAGCAGCCTATTTTGCGCTCCACATCGAAACCGGCCAGTGTTGCCGGTCATGGCCGTCGTCGGCCAACCCCTTGATGACTTACTGCGCGGGATCGGTCACAAAGCCGATGCGCACCACACCCGCCTTGGCGGCAGCTGACATCACCTGCGCTATCAGTTCGTAATGCGCCAGCCTGTCGGCGCGGATATGCAACTCAGGTATCGGCTGTTTTTTGGCTTCCAGCGCGAAACGCACCGGCAGGCTGGCCGCATCTATCTGCTCGCCATTCCAGAAAAATCCGCCGTCCTCATGTATACCTAATTCAATGTGATCCGCCTTGCTAATATTTACCGTACTCGATGCTTTCGGCAGGTCTATCTTGACCGCATTGGTCAGCAAGGGCGCCGTAATGATAAACACCACCAGCAATACCAGCATCACGTCCACCAGCGGCACGACATTGATTTCAGCCATCGGCCCCTGATGGTGTTTTGAATCAAAATTCCCGAATGCCATAATTTCCCCTTTACATTATTCCCGCGCAGGCGGTAATCCAGTCTCACAATTAAGGTTTTTTTTCGCCCAGTGTGATTAATGCATACAAATCGTGCGCAAAATTATCCAGCCTGGCCAACCACAAGCGATTGCTGCGGGTGAAAGAGTTATAGGCCAGCACCGCCGGGATCGCCACCGCAAGCCCCAGTGCCGTCATGATCAACGCTTCACCCACCGGCCCTGCCACCTTGTCCAGTGTGCCTTGTCCGCTCATGCCGATCTGCACCAGTGCATGATAGATGCCCCACACCGTACCGAACAATCCGACAAAGGGGGCCGCAGAACCCGCTGAAGCAAGTACCGTCAACCCGTACTCAACTCCTGTTGCCTCCTGATCAATACCGTTGCGCAGCACACGGGTCAGATATTCCGAGATACCGCCCACCGCCAATAGCTTCTCTGCGCCACGCTGATTACCGCTATTTACCGCCAGAGCCTGACGAGCGAGCTCCGAAAAGGCATCGATATCAGGGCGTGCATTGAGCATAACCTGCATTCCCTGCAAGGAGGATGCATTCCGGAATTGTTTCAAAAAAATATCTGCGCGTTTGCGTGCGCCTGAGTTGGCGACAGCCTTGGTCACAATCAAGTACCAGCTGGCCATCGACAACATCAATAAAATCAGCAACACCCCTTTTCCGACTGCATCGCACTGTGAAATAAAATGCGCAAATCCCAAACCGTTTTCCATATCAATGCCCTTCCATTATAAAATCAAACGGTTGCAAGGCCACCGCAGGTACTGCGACCCCGTCTCGCATTGCAGGTTTGCAACGCCAGCTTTTAACCGCATTTACCGCAGCCTCGTCCAGGCGCGCATAGCCTGAATGTATCTTGATTGTCACACCGGAAATTCGCCCATCCACAGCCAGTTCAACGCGCAACACTACCCGCCCCTGCTCATTCCGTCGCATGGAATGCGCGGGATAAGTTGGCGGCGAACGCTCGGGGCAACTAACCGACAGCTCACCTGCCAGCGCCACAGGTAACAAGGGTAAGACGGGCGCTACGGGTACAGGTTCTGATGGGGGGAGCGGAGGCACCACCGGATCATCAGGGTGCACCACGGGCGTATCCACGGCAAGATGAGCATGTTCAACCTTGGGCGGCGCAATGGAGCGCGGTTTAGGCTTGGGCGGTTCAGGCGGATTTGGCTGGTCGGGCGCCGCCGGATTGATCAGATGGACTATCAGGGTAACCGCCTCAGCAGGTGCAGGAATGAGTCGGTAACGCCACATTCCATACAATGCTGCGCCATGTAGCAACAGCACAAACAACAGGCCAGCCCACTGTTCAGACTTCAGTGTTCGCATGAGTCAGCCTTTAAGTGCGGACTCATTGAAACCGAGATAGCTACTTACCGCAGGAATGCGGCGCAATACTGCGTATTCAAGGAGCAACACGCAGAGCAATGAAATTCCCAGCAGGGGCAAAAGCATGCCGAGTGTGACAATAACAGCGCTCAGCATAAAGGACATGCGTGGCGAACCCTGGCTGGCTTTGGGTGCGCCAAGCTTATCCGGAGAGCGACGCTTCCACCACAACACGATGCCGCTTACCGATACCAGCAGCAAACCCAGCGCGGTGAAAACGCCCAGCGCCTGATTGAACCAGCCGAACAACTGACCTTCATGCGCGGCCACACCGATGCCGATAATGCGGTCAAGCAAGGGGCGTCCGGCAAAATCCTTGCGGGATTTGATTGCACCGGATTCACTATCCAATACCAGACTTACACGCAGGGGGCGATTTTGCGCATCAGATCGCGCCGTCCAGTCCGCCGATTTTTTCGAAGGTGGCGAAATCAACACCGGATACGCCAGGTTGAGCGACTGAACAACACCAACTAAACGATCGATTGGAGTGTAATCAATTTTTTTCAAAGACATACCACCCATGTCGCCCATTTCAGACATGCCACCGTGTCCGCCATGCCCAGAATGCCCCGCATGTTCAGATGCATCGCTGACCGGCGAATTCATGTCCCGGCGCTCGGCCAGTTCCGAAGAGCGCCCGGTGGTCCAGTCCTGCTTGACCACTTCACCGGCAGCAAAATGACGAACCTCTTTGAGCATCCCACCCCACGATTTTGCCCAGGGCAAGCCGGATATCAGCAAAAAAAGAGTGAAGATTGCAATCCACCATCCCGTCACCGCATGCAGGTCGCGCCAGAACAGATGTTTTCCACGCCTCATGCGCGGGTAGAGTATCCCTGCCAGGCCGCTAGCGTTGCGCGGCCACCACAGATATAAGCCTGTGATGATCAACACGATCGCCCAGGATGCCGCCAGTTCGACGATCATCGAGCCCCGATCGCCCATCAGCAATTCGCCGTGCAGGCGGAACAAGATGCGCATCAACCGGCTGTCTTCCTGCTCCACCTTTAACACCTGCAAGGTTTCAGGGTGCACATAGACGCGCGTCAGTTGCGCATCATGCCCCACCATCACCCGCACAGCCGCCTGCGGCGAGATCGGCAGTTCGTACGCATTCAACACGCCGCCAGGTACCACCGCCAATGCTGCCGCAACTTGCGCCCGTGCACTGGTCGCGGTACCGGTAACAGCCAGGTGATCGTAGGAACTCTCCATCACAGCCTCAATTTGAGGTTTGAATAGATACAGGGCGCCGGTGATAGACAACCAGATAATGAACGGGATGCAGAACAGTCCCGCATAAAAATGCCAACGCCAGATCATGTTGTATGCTGGCCATCTGCGGGCAGCAGGCACACCGGCAATTTCAGTCATTGTATGCATTTTGCTATCTTCACCCAGGTCACATTTCATATTTCAGGCTGGCAAACAGAGTACGCATCGGGTATGGATTAGGATTGACAAAGTACTGGCAATTGGTCAGATTATTGATGCCAAAAGAAGCCAGCCATTGCTTGTCTACTTTGTATAGCGTTTTGATATCAATGACGCTATATTTGCTGACCGTCGTACCGTACACATTGGGATTTGGATCGGTATAGCCCGCCGCAGTGTAAAGAGCGACATGCTGACGCCCGCTGTATCGATAGTTCACGCTGTATGAGAGCTGGTCGTTCTGATGGTAGGTTTCCGTCAATGTGGCCCGAAACTTTGGAATACGTGGCTGATCGGTGCCTACCAGAATTGGATTCGCCGCATCGGCGGTGATGATCGAATTGACCCAGGTTGCACTGCCGGAAAAATCGAATCCATGCTTCCAGAGATTTTTAGCTTCAAGTACGGTTTCAAAACCGATGGTGCGAACCGCATCGACATTTTGATTTCCGCTGATGATATAGCCGGGCAGGGATATCGCATCCGTCGTCGATAT
>JAJXTL010000036.1 GCA_021783855.1 Pseudomonadota bacterium | reverse complement strand
CGCTGGATCAAAAAACTCAGAGAGTTCGGTTTCATTCCGAATCCAGTCTGATCAGCGTACTTTCAAATTTAATGGCTTTCAATAGCCAGCTTCCTGCACGCCCAAAATCTGAATTCTTTCACGTTAAGCAATCAAAAAACGATTGCAAAGTCACTACTTATGCGCGGGAATGACGACGTTAAACCGACATGCCCTGATCGCGCAGATATTCTTCATAGGTGCCGTGGTAGTCGGTGACGCCCTTGGCCGTGATTTCTATGATGCGCGTAGCAAGCGATGAGACGAATTCGCGGTCATGGCTGACGAATACCACGGTGCCCTTGTATTCGAGCAGCGCAGTGTTGAGCGACTCGATGGATTCCATGTCCATGTGGTTGGTCGGTTCATCCATCAGCAGCACGTTGTTGCGTTGCAGCATCAGCTTGCCGAACAACAGGCGTCCCTTTTCACCGCCGGACAGCACCTTGACCGGTTTATGGGCATCGTCGCCGGAGAACAGCAACCGGCCCAGCGTGGCTCGCACGGTCTGATCGTCGTCATTGGGTCCGCGCCAGTAGGTCATCCAGTCGGTCATGATGCGGTCTTCTGCAAATTCGGCCGTGCTGTCCTGTGCGTAGTACCCGACTTTGGCTTTGTCCGTCCACTTGATGACGCCGTAGTCAGGCGTAAGGTCGCCCGCCAGGCAGCGCAACAGCGTGGTCTTGCCGATCCCGTTAGGTCCGATGATGGCCACCTTGTCGCCCGCATCGATGCGAAAATTCACGTTGGAGAACAGCACGCGGTCGAAACCCTTGGACAAAGCCTCGACTTCAACGGCGGTGCGATGCAGTTTTTCCCTGTCATCGTATTCGAAGCGGATGAACGGGTACTGGCGGCTGGAAGGCTTGATGTCCTCGATCTTGATCTTGTCGATCTGGCGCGCGCGGGACGTGGCCTGTTTGGCCTTGGAGGCATTGGCCGAGAAACGCGCAACGAAGGCTTTCAGTTCGGCGACTTTCTCTTTTGCCTTGGTGTTGTCGGCCGATTGCTGCTCGCGCGCCTGGGTGGAAGCCAGCATGTAATCGTCGTAGGTGCCGGGATAGGTGGTGATCTTGCCATAATCCAGATCGGACATGTGGGTGCACACGCTGTTCAGGAAATGGCGATCGTGCGAGATGATGACCATGGTGCAGGTGCGCGCGTTGAGGATATTTTCCAGCCAGCGGATGGTGTTGATATCCAGGTTGTTGGTCGGTTCGTCCAGCAGCAGGATGTCCGGGTCGGAGAACAGCGCCTGTGCCAGCAGCACGCGCAGCTTGAAGCCGGGTGCCACTGCGCTCATCGGGCCCTGATGCAATTCGATGGCGATCCCCAGGCCCAGCAGCAGTTCGCCGGCACGTGCCTCGGCGGTGTAGCCGTCGTATTCGGCGAACTCGGCTTCCAGATCGGCTGCGCGCATGTAATCTTCCTCGGTGGCATCCGGATTGGCGTAGATCCCATCGCGTTCCGACATTACCTGCCACATTTCGTCGTGTCCCATCATCACCACATCCAGCACGCGGTTGTCTTCATAGGCAAACTGATCCTGGCGCAACTTGCCCAGTCGCTCGGTCTTATCCAGCATGACCTCGCCTGAAGTCTGCACCAGATCGCGGCCCAGAATTTTCATGAAAGTGGATTTGCCGCAACCGTTCGCGCCGATCAGGCCGTAGCGGTTGCCGTTGCCGAATTTGACGGAAACGTTCTCGAACAGGGGCTTGGCCCCGAATTGCATGGTGATGTTTGCGGTAGATAACATGAGGTGCCTCACAAAATAAGTCGCGCATTCTACCATCAGCGCATCTGGTGCACTAAGCGCGAGTTCGGAAAGTCGATTGACGCGCCCGCGGATATTCCGTTACATTGGCAGGGCAATCGTTGATTAATACAATCAACGCCTGCAAGGGCAAACCCGTTGAAAGGCGGGGACGCAAAGCTACCGGGCTAAGGGGTTATTCCTATACGACAACAGTCGAGTGCCAGCGGGGTCGCCAGGTAATCCAGTTTTCAGGCGTTTCCGGGCTTTGTACTATTTTAAACGTGAAACTCGCGCAACAATTCGTTTGCCAGTCAGGTTTTATGATCAGCTCGCCCAAAAAAAGCAAGCCATTCAAACGGAAGATTATCATCCGGAGGATACGCCGTGTAATACGTCAGCCGCCGCGCGGCGCGTGGAAAATCGCCTATGCCGATTTTGTAACCGCGCTCATGGCATTTTTTCTGATGTTATGGCTGATCTCTGCCGTCTCGGTTGCGGACAGAAGGGCGATTGAGAAATATTTCAAGACCCCCTTGCTGGCCGTGCTTGCAGGCGGACAGCACGAAGACCTGGCTTCCAGTCAGATCGTGAGTGATTATGGCGACGATAAGACTATGGCGACCGGTCAGGTTAAGTACGGCGCGCAGCCCACGAAAAATGTCGCCATTTCAATGGAGGATGCCGGACGACTGTTGCGGTTGCAGGAAATAAAAAGACTACAGTCGCTCGAAGGACAGTTGGAGCAGCTCATCGAAACCGATCCAAAGTTGAGCCGCTACAAGGATCAGTTGCAGATCGACATGACGACTGAGGGGCTGCGCATCATGATAATCGATGCGAAAAACCGTCCGATGTTTGAAATTGGCAGCGCGATCTTGCAACCCTATGCTGTGGAAATATTGCGCTCGATAGGCAAAACGCTGAACCAGGTTCCCAACAAGATCGGTTTGTCGGGACATACCGATGCTCTCGCCTATCAGGGCGGCAATGCCGGTTACAGCAACTGGGAGCTTTCGTCCGACAGAGCGAACGCTTCGCGGCGGGAATTGATTGCGGGCGGAATGGATCAAAGCAAAGTCCTGAGGGTGGTAGGTCTTGCCCATTCCATGTTGTTTAATCCAGTCGATCAGTTTGATGCTCGCAACCGGCGCATCAGTATTATCGTCATGAACAGTAAGGCTGAGGCATCTGCACTCGAAAAAGACGGACAATAAGCCGTTTGGCCGGCCAATCGGCTAGAATGTCTGTATCCGTTATATTCAGACACATCATGGTTCCTCATCTTACTACTGCACTCAACGGCCCACTGCTCGATCTGGAGCGGCGGTTTCTGGCTGCCATGCCGACCATAGAGCATTGGTTTCGCAGGCAATGGCTGGAGCATACGGCCCCGTTATACGCCTCGGTGGATTTGCGCAATTGCGGTTTCAAACTGGCGCCGGTGGATACCAACCTGTTTCCCGGCGGATTCAATAATCTCAATCCGGATTTTTTGCCGTTGTGCGTACAGGCCATGCAGGGTGCTGTGGAGAAGATTTGCCCCGATGCACGCGGGGTGCTGCTGATCCCGGAAAATCACACGCGCAATATGTTTTATCTGCAAAATGTGGCGCAGATCGTCACCATCCTGAAGCAGGCGGGAATGATGGTGCGAGTGGGCAGCTTGCTGCCGGAGATCACGACGCCGACCAATATACCGTTGCCCAACGGCGGTGAATTGAAGCTGGAGCCGTTGGTGCGGCGCGGCAACCGTCTCGGTCTGGATGACTTCAATCCCTGCGTGGTGTTGCTTAATAATGATTTGTCGGCAGGGGTGCCGGATATTCTCAAAAATATCGAGCAGACGATACTGCCGCCTCTTTCAGCAGGCTGGTACACGCGGCGAAAATCCAGGCATTTTACGGCTTACGACCGGGTGGCGAGAGAGTTTGCCGCGCTGCTTAATATCGACCCATGGCTGATCAATCCTTATTTCGCGACATGTAACCAGGTCAATTTTCATGAGCGTACCGGCGAAGCGTGTCTGGCTGCCCAGGTCGACGATGTTTTGCAAAAGATGCGCAGCAAATATGCCGAATATGGCGTAAAGCACGATCCTTTCGTTATTGTCAAAGCCGATGCCGGGACTTATGGCATGGGCATCATGACGGTCAAGGATGCCAGCGAAATTACCGGGCTTAACCGTAAACAGCGCAACAAGATGGCGGTGGTGAAAGAGGGCCTCGAAGTCTCGGATGTCTTGGTGCAGGAAGGCGTCTATACCTTCGAGAGCATCAATGAGGCGGTAGCAGAGCCGGTGGTGTATATGATCGACCATTCCGTGGTCGGCGGTTTTTATCGCGTGCACACAACTCGCGGTGTGGATGAGAATCTCAACGCGCCGGGCATGCACTTCGTGCCGCTGGCGTTCGAGTCCTGCTGCACTCTGCCGAATCCGGACAGCGCGCCGGACGATACGCCGAACCGGTTTTATGCCTACGGAGTGGTGGCGCGCCTGGCGTTGCTGGCCGCCTCGGTGGAGCTTGAGGAAATGGATGAATGAGGATTGCGGAATGCGGATTGAGGGATTGTTGCGGCGGATCATAAAACTCGGTTTGCTGATGAAACAACTAGCCATTCCACTAAGCGAACTAAGAACGTTCGCCAAGTGGCTGGTTATGTTTGCTGTTTTTGGTTTACTGGCAGCTTGTGACAAGGACTCCCTGTATCAGGAGCAGGGCTACGTGTTCGGCACGCTGGTGGAAGTCAGCATTTATGGCGAATCCGAACCGCATGCAAGGCAGGCTGTCGCCGCCGTAATGCAGGAATTTCAGCGCTTGCATGACATGCTGCATGCCTGGAAGCCTTCCGAGTTGAGCGATTTGAACAAGGCCATAGCTGGCGGTGAAAGTAAGGTCGTCTCCCCTGAGCTGGCCGCCATATTGCAGGATGCGGCGTCAATGTCAAAACAGTCACAGGGTCTTTTTAATCCTGCTGTCGGTGGACTGGTGCAGCTATGGGGTTTTCATGCCGATGATTTCAAGCCGGTGCAACCGGATGAAAAGCTGATTGCGCAGTGGGTAAGCGCCAATCCGCAGATGGGTGATCTCAGCTTTGAGCCTGTCAAGGGCGGGGTGCTTGTGCGCAGCAGTAATAAAGCCGTGCAACTCGATCTGGGTGGCTATGCCAAGGGATATGCGCTGGATCGGGCGGCCGAAATATTGAAGAAGCAAGGTATCCATGATGCCCTGATCAACATCGGCGGCAATATTCTGGCCATTGGGCAACACGGCCAACGCCCGTGGCGCGTCGGCATACAGCATCCCCGCAAATCCGGTGCGCTGGCTGCGATCGATTTGCATGACGGCGAAGCCATCGGTACATCAGGCGATTACCAGCGTTATTTCATGTTGGGCGGCAAGCGTTATTGCCATCTGATTGACCCCGCCAGCGGATATCCCATGCAGGGCGTGCAGGCCGTGACGATCATGACGCGTGGAATACACGCCGGCGTGTTGTCGGATGCGGCTTCCAAGCCTTTGTTCATCTCCGGTGTGCAAGGCTGGCGTGCGGCGGCTACCCGGATGGGCCTGACGGATGCGATGCTGGTGGATGAGGCGGGCAACATTCATATCACAAGCGGTATGCAGAAACGGCTGGAATTCACTGATAAAGCAATTAAACTGCAAGTCGAGTAGGCGGGTGAAATAAGGGAGAATTGGAATTGGTTGGGATATTATTGGTAACGCACAACGGTCTGGGCAATAGCCTGGCGGACTGCGTCAAACATGTGCTGGGTGAGATACCCGTGAATCTCAAGGTGTTGTCGGTGCTGGCCGAAGACGACCCGCAACACAAACTTGCCGAGGGCGAGGAGCTCATCAAGGAGCTTGACAGCGGCAGCGGAGTGTTGATTCTGGCCGATGTGTTTGGTGCCACGCCCAGCAATATAGGTCGCAGGCTTTGCCATGCGGAGCGTGTTGAGGGCGTGACGGGCGTAAATCTGCCCATGTTGCTGCGCGTGGTGTGTTCATCGAACAAGACGCTCGCCGAACTGGCAGAGATGGCTGTCGAGGGCGGTCGCGAATGTATCATTCACATGGAGCATTAGCATGCAGCAAGATGCACTCATCATCAACAAGCTTGGTCTGCATGCGCGCGCATCGGCCAAACTCACGCAGCTTGCTTCAAGTTTTAAATGTGAAGTCATGCTGTCGCGCAATAACCGCCGGGTGAATGCCAAAAGCATCATGGGCGTCATGATGCTGGCCGCCGCCAAGGGGTCGACCATTACCATTGAAACGACAGGTGAGGATGAAGAGGCTGCTATGGCGGCAATTCTCGCACTGATCAATGATTACTTCGGGGAAGGCGAATGATCTTCACTCTGCATGGCATCGCGGTTTCCAGCGGCATTGCGATCGGTCATGCGCATCTGCTTTCGCATAACTCGCTGGAAGTGGTGCATTACACACTGCCCAAGCCATTTGTCGTCGATGAGATCGCGCGCTTTGATGCCGCTTTGCAGGCCACACGCCGCGAGTTTGCCGGTTTGCGCAGCAATCGCCCCAGTTACGCGGCCGCCGAGTTCGACGCCTTTCTCGAATTGCACCAGATGATACTGGATGATCCGCTGCTGAGCATCGGGCCGCGAGAGATGGTGGAACGCGAGCATTGCAATGCCGAGTGGGCGATCAAGGTGCAGACTGATGCGCTGGCGGCGCAGTTCGACGAGTTTGAAGATGCGTACTTGCGCGAGCGTCAGGCGGACGTGAAACAGGTCGCCGAACGGCTGCTCAAGCAGTTGTCCGGTCAGCCCGGATTTCAGCCGACGCATCTGCGTCATGATGTCGAGACGATACTGGTGGCGCATGACTTGAGTCCCGCCGATATGATCCAGTACAAGCCGCAGCAATTTGCGGCTTTCATCACCGATGCCGGCAGTGCCACCTCGCACACTGCGATTGTGGCGCGCAGCCTGAATACGCCCTGCGTGGTCGGTTTGCATCATGCACGCGAGCTGATACGCGAAGATGATCTGTTGATTCTGGATGGCGAACAGGGTGTGCTGATCGTCAATCCTGACAAGGCGATCCTGGCAGAATACAGGCTGTTGCAAAGCGAGTGGGAGCTGGAGCGCAAGAAGCTGAAAAGGCTGCGCACTGCGCGCGCCAATACGCTGGATGGCGCGGTCATCGAATTGCACGCCAACATTGAAAAGCCGGAAGATATTATTGAGGCCAGAGAAAATGGCGCGACCGGCGTAGGCTTGTTTCGCAGTGAGTTTCTGTTCCTGAACCGCGATGAGTTGCCAAACGAGGAAGAGCAGTTTGAGGCGTATCGGGCTGCCGCTTCCGGCATGAACGGACAGCCTGTCACGATCCGCACGTTTGATCTGGGTGCGGACAAACAAATCAAGGGCGCCGAACGCGTCGCAAGCAATCCGGCGCTGGGATTGCGCGCCATCCGTTTGTGTCTGGCCGAACCGCAATTATTCCGTACCCAGTTGCGCGCCCTGCTGCGCGCGACTCATTTTGGCAACGTGAAAATACTGATACCCATGCTGTCTTGCGTGTCGGAACTCAACCAGACCCTGCAGTTCATAGCAGCAACCAGGCAGGAGCTGGACATTGAGGGTATTCCTTATGACCGGGGTGTGAAAATAGGCGGCATGATCGAAATTCCCGCCGCAGCCTTGTCACTTGGCGTATTTGCCAGGCAGCTGGATTTTCTGTCCATCGGCACCAACGATCTGATTCAGTATACGCTGGCGATCGACCGCACCGATGAAGACGTGGCTCATCTCTACGATCCGCTGCATCCCGCCGTGCTGCACTTGTTGTCTCATGTCATCGGCACGGCCAATAAGTTAGGCGTGCCGGTCTCGGTCTGCGGCGAAATGGCCGGCGAACTGGCCTACACGCGGCTGTTCCTGGGCATGGGTCTGCGTCAGTTTTCGATGTTTTCAGCGCAGGTGCCAACCATCAAACAGCGCGTGCTGACCACCAGTTTGCGGGAGATCGGCGCACTCACGCAGAAAATCATGCGCACCGATGACCCGATGAAGATACGCGAATTGCTGGATAAACTGAACGACTGATAAACCCAAATAATTCATTAGGCCGTCATTCCGGCAAAAGCCGGAATCCAGCAATAAAAACATTCCGCGAATAACCAGCAACTAGGAGCCTGTCGGACTTGTCTTGTAACTCATTGACTCCATTAATGTGCGTATAAATTAAGAAAATATTTAATTGTTAAAAATCAATAGGTTGCATAGAATAAAAATTGAAGTCCGACAGTCTGCCAGCCATCCACTATGCAACCAGAATACGGTTGCCAAGTGGCAGGTTATAAGCACGGTCAAACATGTGCAAAGTCACTACTTATTGCGTGGGAACTTGTTAACTATCTGGATACCGACTTTGCGAGCAGCCACTTCGCGGCTTGCCTGCTTACCCCTCTGCGCTGGTATGACGCAGTTTTTGCTAATGGATTATCCGGGATAAAAGCGAGTAGCTTGTGGTGAGTGATTAAAGCAGGTGTTCAGGCGCGGTGCAGGGCAGGCCGAAGGCGTCCGCTACCGCAGGGTAGGTGATCTTGCCCGCCGCGATATTCAATCCTCTGCGCAGTGCAGGATTGTCGCGCAGCGCCTGCTGCCATCCCTTGTTTGCCAGTTGCAGCAAATAAGGGAAGGTGGCGTTGGTGAGCGCCAGTGTGGCGGTGCGCGGCACGCCGCCCGGCATGTTGGCGACCGCATAGTGAATGATGCCATCGACGACATAGATCGGGTTTTCGTGCGTGGTGGGGCGTGTTGTCTCCATGCAGCCGCCCTGATCCACCGCAACATCGACGATGACAGCGCCTTGCTGCATCAGCTTCAAATCAGCGCGTTGTATCAGGCGGGGGGCCGCAGCGCCCGGAATCAGCACGCAGCCGATGACCAGATCCGCGCCGGGCAACTGTTCCAGCAGGTTATGGCGATTGGAAAACAGCGTCTGCACGTTGGCGGGCAAGGTTTCATCCAGACAGCGCAGTCGTTCGAGCGATACATCCATAATCGTGACGCGCGCGCCCATGCCTGCTGCCAGACGCGCCGCATGGCTGCCGACCACGCCGCCGCCGATGACAACGACGTGTGCCGGCGCCACGCCGGGTACGCCGCCCAGCAACACGCCGCGTCCGCCATGCTGTTTCTCAAGGTATTTCGCGCCTTCCTGCACGGCCATCCGCCCCGCTACTTCCGACATGGGTGTGAGCAGGGGCAATTCTCCGGAGGGCTGCGCCACGGTCTCATACGCGATGCAAATCGCACCTGAGTCGAGAAGCGCCTGAGTCAGCTCGCGGCTTGCTGCAAAATGAAAATAGGTGAAGAGGACTTGTCCGGCACGCAGCCGCGGCCATTCCGCGCGAATCGGCTCCTTGACCTTGACGATCAGTTCGGAGGCGGACCAGAGCGTGTCGGCATCCGTGATCTGTGCGCCGGCGCTCCGGTACTGTTCGTCGGTAAAGCCGCTGCCAAGACCTGCACTGTGTTCCACCAGTACGACATGTCCGGCCTCCGTCAGCGAAGCGACGCCTGACGGTATCAGCGCGACCCGATGTTCGTTTGTCTTGATTTCCTTTGGAACGCCGATCTTCATTTGCGTATTTCCCTGTGTCGAGTCAAGCCGGCACCCGCTCCCATCGTATCACAGGTCGCCTTTCTCGCTCCCACGCGCTGCGTGGGAGCGAGAAAAACCGGATGTGAGCGGCACGGCGGCGGCATATGTCGCATTGACATGGCGTGATAAAACGTACAAACTTCACCCCGTGCCGATTTGACATCAGCTTGCGGGGCACGTTAAATATTCTAGCTAAAGCGAGGACACCCGTTTTGGCGCAAGCTGAACGGGTTTTTTTCTGGAGCAAGATGTCTTGATTTGTTTTGCGGGATGAAGTGCAAGGAGCCGCGCCGCGAATGACGAGACATACCGCTCAGGTAGGTGAGGATAGAGCGAGTACGCGACATAGCGATTCGCCCGCAAAACAAATTTTATGAGTAATTCTGTAGGCATAGTGACTGCGCAATGCGCATTGTTCGACATTCCGCTGGTATTTCGCAGCGGCGCGGTGTTGCCCGGCTATCAGCTGCTCTATGAGACGTACGGTGCGCTCAATGCCGACAGATCCAACGCCATTCTGATCTGCCATGCCTTGTCAGGACACCATCATGTGGCGGGCTTCTACGCCGATGAGCCAAAAAATATCGGCTGGTGGGACAACATGGTAGGTCCCGGCAAACCGATCGATACCGATAAATTTTTCGTCGTTGGCCTGAATAATCTGGGCGGCTGCCATGGATCGACTGGCCCCTCCTCGATCAATCCTGAAACCGGCAAGCCTTTCGGCGCAAGTTTCCCGGTGATCACGGTAGAGGACTGGGTCGAGTCGCAGGCGCGGTTGGCAGACAGGCTGGGCATTGGCTGTTTTGCCGCCGTGATCGGCGGCAGTCTGGGCGGCATGCAAGCCTTGCAATGGTCGCTGGCCTATCCTGATCGGGTGCGCCATGTGCTGTCTATCGCCAGTGCGCCGCGCCTCACCGCGCAGAATATCGCCTTCAACGATGTGGCGCGCAATGCGATCCTGACCGATCCGGATTTTCACGGCGGCGATTATTACCAGCACGGCGTGGTGCCGACGCGCGGGCTCAGGCTGGCGCGCATGCTTGGACACATAACATACCTGTCTGATGATGCGATGGCGGACAAGTTCGGGCGCGAGTTGCGCACCGAACAATATAATTATGGCTATGAGGTGGAATTTCAGATCGAATCCTATCTGCGCTATCAGGGCGACAAGTTTGCCGCCTATTTCGATGCCAATACCTATTTGCTGATGACCAAGGCGCTGGATTATTTTGACCCTGCGCAGGATTGCGGCGGCGATCTGAACCGCGCCTTTGCGCGCGCAAAAGCTGCTTTTCTGGTGATCTCGTTCACCACCGACTGGCGCTTTTCGCCGCAGCGCTCGCGCGAGATTATCCGTCCACTGCTGCACAATAAACGCCCGGTCAGCTACGCGGAGATTACTTCCACGCACGGGCATGATTCCTTCCTGATGGAACATCCGCATTATTTCGACGTGGTGCGCGCGTATCTTGACCGGGTAAGTTGCGAGGTGTCGGCATGAGTGCGACTGATAGGGCCGATTTTGCGGCCATTGCTGCCTGGATACCCAAGGGCGCTTCAGTGCTGGATCTGGGCTGCGGCGACGGCAGCTTGTTGCGCTATCTCAAGGAAGCGCGGGCGGTGCGCGGTTACGGTGTGGAGATCAGCGATCTGGACATTGTTTCTTGTATTGCCAATGGAGTGAATGTGATTCAGAACGACCTGGATGCCGGCCTGTCGGATTTCGAGAACGGCGCGTTCGATTTTGTCATCCTATCGCAGACGTTGCAAGCCACGCGGCATACCGAACCGTTGATACAGGAGATGCTGCGGGTCGGACGTGAAGGCATTGTCAGCTTCCCCAATTTCGGCTACTGGAGGAGCCGCCTTGACGTGTTGCTGGGCAATATGCCGGTATCGCGCGAGTTGCCCTACCAGTGGTACGACACGCCGAACGTGCACCTGTGCACGCTGAATGACTTCGAGAATTTTTGCCGCACATACTGCGTCAGCGTCACGGCGCGCAGCGTGATGACCGGCGGGCGTGAAGTTGGTGTGCTGCCCAATCTGCTCGGCAGCACGGCGGTATATCGCTTCCAGCGGGAAGTATGAGCGTCGTCAGGCAGCTGTTTACCCGGCGCATGCTGATCTGCGTGTTCACCGGCTTTTCTTCCGGCCTGCCGCTGTATCTGTTGTTCAATTTGCTGCCTGCCTGGCTGCGCAGTGAACATGTGGATCTCAAAACCATTGGCCTGTTCGCGCTGATCCAGTTTCCCTACACCTGGAAATTCATCTGGTCGCCGTTGCTCGACCGCTATGCGCTGCCCGTGCTGGGGCGGCGACGCGGCTGGATGGTGATGACGCAGCTTGGGCTGCTGGCTGTCATCGCCGGCATGGGCGGTTTCTCGCCAGCCAGCCAGCTTGCTACCATCGCGTGGTGCGCCACCTTGCTGGCGGTACTCTCCGCAACGCAGGATATCGTACTGGATGCCTACCGGCGCGAACTGCTCGAAGATGCCGAACTGGGGCTGGGCAATGCGGTGCATGTCAATGCCTACCGCATTGCAGGTCTGGTGCCGGGCTCGTTGTCGCTGATACTCGCCGATTTTATGCCCTGGGATATGGTGTTCATCATCACTTCGCTGTTCATGCTGCCCGGCATCGCGATGACGCTGCTGGTTAAGGAGCCGCACCGCGCAGTGCCACCGAAAACGTTGCGCGAGGCCGTGGTTGAACCGTTTCGAGAATTCATCAACCGGCAGGGCTGGCGCAGCGCGCTGCTGATTCTGGCTTTTCTGCTTTTTTACAAGCTGGGCGACAGTCTGTGCACCGCGCTTGCCACGCCTTTTTATCTGGACATGGGTTTTTCCAAAACCGACATCGGCCTGATCGCCAAGAACGCAGGTCTGTGGCCTGCGGTCATCGGCGGCATGCTGGGCGGGCTGTGGATGGTGAAGATCGGCATCAACCGTGCGCTGTGGCTGTTCGGCGTGGTGCAGATACTGGCGATCTTCGGTTTTGCCTGGCTGGCTTCCATCGGCTATCACGGCGAGATCGGCGCGCTGGAGCGCACCCAGTTGGCGATGGTAATCGGTCTTGAAGCATTGGGGGTGGGTTTGGGTACGGTGGCCTTCGTCGCCTTCATCGCACGCACCACCCACCCCGCTTATACGGCTACCCAATTTGCGTTGTTCACCAGTTTGATGGCGATGCCGCGCACCTTCGCCAATGCGGCAACCGGCTGGCTGGTGGAGGCGATGGGCTGGAACGGATTTTTTCTTTTATGCGCAGTGCTTGCGATCCCGGGCATGTTGCTGCTGTTTAAGGTCGCGCCGTGGAATGAGGCGCAGCCTGTTGCTAAAGCTCGTGCCTGATCATCGCATCGTCCCGGGCCGGGTATCAGGGTCGAGATGGAGATGCACGTTGTATTCGGCGATCGCGGTTATATAGGGTAAAATGACCGACCTGACGCGCATAATCGCCTACACCATGTCTGAATCTTTCCCGCTAGTAATGAGTTTCGCCGCCACCGATCCATCCGGAGGAGCCGGCTTGCAGGCCGACATGCTGACCATTGCCAGCATGGGTTGCCATCCGCTGTCGGTTGTCACGGCGATTACCGTGCAGGATACCAGCGGGGTGGAGGACGTGCTGCCGATGGAGCCGGAATGGGTGGTGGATCAGGCGCGAGCAATGCTAGAAGATGTGCCGGTGGCGGCTTTCAAGATCGGCATGCTCGGCAGCGTGGAAAATATCGTGGCGATTGCCGAGATACTGGCGGATTATCCCGACGTTCCTTTTGTGCTCGACACCGTGCTGGCGTCGGGGCGCGGCGATGAACTGGCTGACGAAGATATGCTGGATGCGATCCGCGAGTTGCTGATTCCGCAGGCGACCATCGTCACGCCGAACAGCATAGAAGCACGTCGTCTGGCGATCGATGAAGACGACGAGGAAGATGATCCCAGTCTGGAAGAATGCGCCAAGCGCATACTGGCAATGGGTTGCGAATATGTGTTGATCACCGGCACGCACGAACAGACACCCAAAGTGATCAACACTTTGTACAGTGAGCAAGGGATGGTGCGCAGCGACGCCTGGGCGCGCCTGCCGGGAATTTATCACGGCTCCGGGTGCACCATGGCTTCAGCCATTGCCGCCTTGCTGGCGCAGGGTGTGGATGTTCCGGAGGCGGTCAAGGAGGCGCAGGAGTATACCTGGCAGACGCTGAATGCGGGTTTCAGGCCAGGTATGGGGCAGTTCATCCCCGACAGGCTGTTCTGGGCGCGCGGTGAAGACGATGAGGACAAGCCTGAGACGCTCAATTAACGGCCTGTATGCAATTACGCCGGAGGAGTCGGATACGGCGGCGTTGTTGCGTCAGGTGAGACTGGCATTGCAAGGCGGGGCGACTATCCTGCAATACCGAAACAAGACGGGCGATGCCGCTTTGCGACTGGAACAGGCGGTTGCCTTGCGCCGGTTGACGCAGAAATTTGCTGTGCCTCTGATCATCAACGATGATGCTGCCTTGGCCGTGCAGGTGGATGCCGATGGCGTGCATCTGGGCTTTGATGACGGCAGCGTGGCTGCTGCGCGAGCCGTGCTGGGCAATGAAAAAATAATCGGCGTGTCTTGTTATAATCGCATTGCACTGGCGCATCAGGCGGCGGCTCAGGGCGCTGATTATGTCGCATTCGGCGCTTTTTTTGTCTCGAACATTAAACCCGAAGCCGTGTCGGCAACGCCGGATTTGTTGAGGCAGGCCCGTCGCGAGATCGCTCTGCCGATAGCAGCGATAGGAGGAATCACGGCAGAGAACGGCGGGTCCTTGCGGGATGCAGGCGCAGACGCGCTGGCGGTGATTTCGGCGCTGTTCGGCGCGGGAGATATCGCGCATGCTGCGAAGCAGTTTTCAAATTTGTATAACCCAACGGGTATGGCAAGCAACCATCCCAAATAATGAAACTTGCCACACCCGTTTCCCTCACCCGAACCCTCTGGTGAAACGACTAGCCAATCGACTAGGCCCGCAAGCGGGTAAGTCGCTGGTTATCCCAGAGGGAGAGGGGCCGAACGAAACGCTACGCGAGTTTCGCTTTGATAATTAGCCAGAAAGACGCAACATGACTTCTCACAATCAGGAACTTTTCGACGCATCGCAACAGCTGATTCCCGGCGGCGTGAATTCGCCGGTACGCGCGTTTCGTTCGGTAGGCGGTACGCCGCTGTTTTTCAAGCGCGGCCAGGGTGCTTACGTTTGGGATGCGGACGACAAACGCTATATCGATTACGTGGGTTCATGGGGGCCGATGATCGCAGGTCATTGTCATCCGGACGTAGTTCGTGCGGTGCAGGAGGCGGCAGCCAATGGACTGGGCTTTGGTGCGCCGACCGCCGCCGAGCTGGAAATGGCAACTTTGCTGTGCCGTTTGCTGCCGAGTCTTGAAATGGTGAGACTGGTCAGTTCCGGTACGGAGGCGACCATGACGGCGATCCGTCTGGCGCGCGGCTTCACCGGCCGTTCGCGCATTGTCAAGTTCGAGGGTTGTTATCATGGTCATTCCGATGGACTGCTGGTCAAGGCGGGCTCGGGCGCGCTGACTTTTGGTCAGCCAAGCTCATCGGGTGTGCCCGCTGAAATCGCAGCCTTGACTACAGTGCTCGATTACAATGATGCTGCGGGACTTGAGCGCGCGTTTGCAGAAATGGGCAGCGAAATTGCAGCAGTGATCGTCGAGCCTGTGGCGGGTAACATGAATCTGATTGCGCCCAAACGCGAATTCCTGGATGCGTTGCGTAATCTTTGCACCCGGTATGGCGCGGTGCTGATTCTGGACGAAGTGATGACGGGATTCCGCGTCAGTCTCCAAGGCGCACAGGGTTATTATGGCATCAAACCCGATCTGGTGACGTTGGGTAAGGTGATGGGCGGCGGCTTGCCGGCAGCCGCGTTCGGCGGACGACGCGACATCATGCAATGCCTGGCGCCGCTGGGCCCTGTGTATCAGGCAGGAACCTTGTCGGGCAATCCGCTCGCGGTGGCGGCGGGTCTGGCAACCCTGAAGCTGGTGCAGGCTGACGGTTTCTATGAGCGTCTGGCGCAGTTGGCGACACAATTGACGGCAGGCCTGAGTGCGAGTGCCAAACGGCATAAGGTTGAGTTTTGTGCACAATCGGTAGGCGGCATGTTCGGTCTGTACTTTAGTAAAGACGTGCCTACCAGCTATGCCGAGGTAATGGCGTGCGACAAGGAGGCCTTCAACCGTTTTTTCCACGCCATGCTGGATGCGGGCGTGTATCTGGCACCTTCCGCCTTCGAGGCGGGATTCGTGTCTTCAGCGCACACCGAGGCCGACATCGACGCGACGATAGCCAAAGCTGATGCAATTTTCTCGGTCTGGAAATAATGGGACTTTTTTCTCTGGCGACGTTCTACACCACCGTCAACCACATCAAGGACTTGCCGATGCACGGCGGTCGCGAAGTGGCTTTTGTCGGGCGATCCAACGCAGGTAAATCGAGTGCGATCAATACCCTGGCGAACCATGTGCGTCTTGCTTATACCAGTAAGACGCCGGGCCGCACCCAGCATCTGAATTACTTTTCGCTTGGACATAACGACTACATCGTGGATTTGCCTGGCTATGGTTACGCCAAAGTGCCGCCCGAGGCCAAGCGCCATTGGGAAGGGTTGTTGAGCACTTATTTGCAAAAGCGCGAGGAACTTTGCGGGCTGGTAGTGATTATGGACATACGCCGCCCGTTGCTGGAGCTGGATGAAACCATGCTGGACTGGTTCGCGCCTACCGGCAAACCGGTACACATATTGCTGACCAAATCGGACAAGTTGAGTCGCCAGCAATCGACAATAACGTTGATGAAGGTTAAAGCGTATCTTGGCGAAAACTATCCGCAATGCTCTGTGCAGTTGTTTTCCAGTCTGAAGAAGCAGGGCGTGGAAGAGGCGGAAGCGGTGATTTCCGGATGGTTAAAGGCGGATGACACCAAGACTAACGTGGATGAAAGCGTCATAGACTGAAGTCAGTCGTTAGTGGTAAGTCCAAAAAAAGCCCCCAACATGTGGGGGCTAAAATCTTAACCAGGTTAAGACACGCTCAGGGAGGAGAAACGTGGAATGATTTAACGTCATTCACGTGATCAGATAAGCGTTCTCTTAAATAGTTCCAGGGAAAATTAATTTTTTAGGAAAAATATGCAAACACTAGGACAATATCCTCACAAACGCATGCGGCGGATGCGTCGCGATGCTTTTTCACGTGACATGATGCGCGAGCACCTGCTTACAGCGGCAGATTTTATCTATCCGGTTTTTGTGCTGGAAGGCAGCAATACGCTAGAAGAGGTCAAATCCATGCCGGGGGTGCAGCGCAAGACGCTGGATCTGTTGCTGCACGATGCTGAAGCCTGCGTGAAGCTGGGCATTCCGGTGATGGCGATCTTTCCGGTAATCGATAACCCGCTTAAAACTTTGGATGCGTGCGAAGCCTATAACCCGAACGGTCTCGTGCCGCGCGTGATCGCTGAACTGAAAAGAAATTTCCCCCAGCTTGGCGTGATGACCGACATCGCGCTCGATCCTTATACCAGTCACGGGCAGGACGGGTTGATAGACGAATCCGGCTATGTGCTCAACGACGAAACCATTGCGGTGTTAACCCGTCAGGCGCAGGCTCATGCCGCTGCGGGCGCAGACATCGTCGCGCCTTCCGACATGATGGACGGGCGCATCGCTGCGGTGCGCGCAGCACTTGATGCGGACGGGCACATACACACCCGGATCATGGCTTATTCAGCCAAATACGCTTCCAGCTTTTACGGTCCGTTTCGCGATGCGGTCGGTTCCAGCGGCAATCTGGGCGGCGGCAACAAATACACCTACCAGATGGATCCGGCCAATTCCGATGAGGCGTTGTGGGAAGTGGGGCTCGATTTGCAGGAAGGTGCGGACATGGTGATGGTCAAGCCCGGCATGCCCTATCTGGACATTTTGCGGCGCGTGAAGGACGAATTCCGTGCGCCTACCTTTGCCTATCAGGTCAGCGGCGAATACGCCATGCTCAAGGCGGCCGCGCAAAACGGCTGGCTGAATGAGCAGGCTTGCGTGCTGGAATCGTTGCTGGCATTCAAGCGCGCCGGCGCCGATGGCATCCTGACCTACTTTGCGCTGGATGCGGCAAGGTGGCTGAAAAAGCAGGATTGATGAATCAGGATTGAGGATTGAGTCCATGCCGTGCAATGCCCATTGGTTATTGAGCGCGCCCATATTGAAATTCCTGATTCCTTCACGCAACAACTTGGGGTATAGCCCCTTAGTTGTGCGGGGAATGCCCTTCATTCAGGAGCAGGAGCTTCAGCTCCGTAACTCCGTGGGAATGCCCATGCGGCATTGCGGCATAATTCCTCAATCCTCAATCCTCAATCCTCAATCCTCAATCCTCGCTCCTCGATCATTTTAGCCACCGCAGCGATATTCGCATGGGTGTCAGGGTGGCGGCTGCCGCTGTGACGGGCGTTTTCCGGCAGCACGATGAGGTGTATCTGGGTGCCTGATTCGCCTGCCAAGGTGTAACTTGGCACAGTCTCTTCTCGCCCGCCCAGTCGAACACGCCACTCGCCGTCCTCGAAATCAAGCTTGTTCTTGAGCAGAAACAGCAATACGGCTTTCGTGTCGTCTGAAAACAGCATCAGATTGATGTCTGAATTTTCGCCCGCAGCCCCGCTCAGCACCGAACCGGTAAGGTAGGGGTTGAACGTTGCGAACAGATTCATGCAGGCCAGGGCTTCGGTGCGTAACTGGTACAGGATGTCGGGATGACTGTCGTGCTGATAAAGCGAGCGATAACTTTGCAGTGCCTCCTCAACTTCCCTGTTACTGGGCAAATGTTGGGTGTCCGATGCGCCGAGTTGTCGGGCTGCCTTGCGTTTGGCGGAGGCGAAATCCGCAATGCCGGCTTCTGCAATCAGTTTGGCCGCTTGGTGCGCCAGTTGTTCGCGCATCAGATCGCGCCTCTGAATATGTGGTTTGCTCATGTTGTTTTTAGCGTGTGATAGTCGCGAAGCGACGAACCGTACCCATCGCCCTCTGGGATGAATATGGGATTTCGGAAAGCATGCTTTCCGCCGTATGAGTCGGCTGGCAGTGCAAAGCCAGCCGTGGGGCACGAAGTGGGGGGAACGGGGGGTGAGCAAGGGGTTTCGCAGAGCATGCTCTGCGCCTTGCGAACGGTTTCAGCTCCGCTGAAACGCGCCCTGCAAGGGAGGGAGCGATCATGGCGAGTTTGCGAGTTATCACACTGCATGGCAATATCCCTGCGAAAATTATTTGCATCATTTGGGGTGTCATATTGTCATGCACGTTAGAGTAACTGATCTTTGATGGTATTGGCAGGTTTTCCCGTTTCGGCAGGTGCCGGGGCAGGCTGTGCACCGGGCACATTTTCCTGATAAAAATATTCATCACGTGTGCCGCTTTCATTGCGATGACCGTTATCGTCAATACGCACGGCAGCCATGTTGTCGGGCATGCTGTATGCTGCCTCAGGCACACCCTTGAGAACTTTTTCCATGTAACTCATCCAGATCGGCAGCGCGGCGCCGCCGCCGGTTTCCTTGCCGCCCAGGCTGCGTGGCTGGTCAAAGCCCATCCAGGCGATGCCGACCACGGTAGGCTGAAAGCCGCAGAACCATGCGTCTATCGAATCACTGGTGGTGCCGGTTTTGCCGGCCAGATCCTGGCGTCCGAGCTGCATCGCGTGTATGCCGGTGCCGTGTCTGACCACGTCCTGCATCATGCTGACCATGGTGTAGGCATTGCGCACATCGATGACTTGTTGAGCGCCTTCATTTGCCACGAGTGGTGTGGTTTGGCTGAGCACGTTGCCTTGCGCATCCTCGACGCGTTTGATGTAGTAAGGGGTGGTGCGAAAGCCGCCGTTGGCAAATACCGAATAGCCGGTCAGCATCTGTAGCGGCGTCACCGACCCGGCACCCAGCGCCATGGTGAGATAAGGCGGGTGTTTGTCGGCATCAAAGCCGAACTTGGTGATGTAGTCCTGCGCATAAGAAGGAGTAATGGATTGCAGTATGCGAATGGAGACCAGATTTTTGGAATGAACGAGCGCTTCACGCATACGCATCGGGCCTTCGTATTTTCCGTCGTAGTTTTTCGGCTCCCAGGGCGTGCTGCCGGTCTGGTCGGCGCCGAACGTCAGTGGCGCATCGTTGATGATGGTGGCTGGCGTGAAGCCCTTCTCAAGCGCGGCGGAATAGATAAACGGCTTGAAGCTGGAGCCGGGCTGACGCCAGGCCTGCGTGATATGGTTGAATTGATTGTGATTAAAGTCGAAGCCGCCCACCAGGGAATAGATGGCGCCATCGAGCGGATTGCCCGAAACAAACGCCGCTTCCACCTGTGGAAGCTGGCTGATCTGCCAGACGCCCTGGTCATTTTTCTGCACACGGATGATGGAACCCGCCACGATGCGCTGATTCAGCGCGACCTTGTCGCTCAAAGCCCGTTGTGCAAAGCGCAATCCTTCACCACCGAGGGTGACGCGCTCACCCCCTTTGCAATAAGCCTGTAGCCGGGTGGCGGATACGGACAGCACTACGGCAGGAATTAAATCGTCGTTGTCGGTGGTGTCCTGCAAGGATTCCTCCAGGTATTCTTCGCTGCTGTCCTGTTGCAAATCAACGAAGCCTTCCGGTCCGCGATAGCCATGACGCCGGTCATACTCAAGCACGCCTTTGCGCACCGCCTGATAGGCTGCCATCTGGTCCTGCTGGCGGATGGTGGTGTAAACCTTTAAACCCTGCGTATAGGCGCCGTCCTGATATTTCTGGTACATGGACTGACGAACCATTTCAGTTAGATAGTCGGATTTGACCGGAAACTCCTGATTGCCGCGTCTGGTGACGATAGGCTGGTTCTGAGCCAGATTGAACTGCGCGTCGGTGATGAAGTGCAGCTCGTGCATGCGACGCAACACATAAAGCTGACGCAATTTTGCCCGTTTCGGATTGACAACCGGGTTGTAGCTAGAAGGCGCTTTAGGCAAGCCGGCCAGCATGGCGTCTTCGGCAACGGAAAGCTGATCCAGCGGCTTGCCGAAATAAATCTGAGCCGCCGCAGCGAAACCGTAGGAGCGCTGACCAAGATAGATCTGGTTGATGTAAAGCTGCAGGATTTCATCCTTGGAAAGATAATGTTCGATCTTGAAGGCAAGCAACATCTCGTTAAACTTGCGCGTGAAGGTTTTTTCCTTGGACAGAAAAAAATTGCGCGCCACCTGCATGGTGATGGTGCTCGCCCCCTGTTTGCTGCCGCCGGCGGTGAAGTTGGAAAGCGCGGCGCGCAGCACACCCATATAGTCAACGCCGCCGTGTTGATAGAAGCGATCGTCTTCGGCGGCGAGTATGGCATGCTTCATGTTGTCGGGCACATCGGCGATTTTCACCAGCGCACGACGCTCATCGCCAAATTCGCCGAGCAAAGTGCCTTCAGCACTGTATACGCGCAACGGAACTTTCGGGTGATAGTCGGTGAGCAACTCCAGAGAGGGAAGTGTCGGATAAGTCAGCATTACCGCCATGCCAAGCAACAATGACGGCAGTAATATCAGCGCGAGTACGAGGATAAGAGGGAGCAGCCAGCGGCGTGTAAGCATTGAATAGTTGTTCAAGAATAATTAATAATGGTATCGTTTGAGCAGCAGACGGATTATACGAGATAAATGCCGCACCCAAAAACGTCTTTACAGTATCGACGGTTGTTGTTAGGATTTCATCCACTTTATACGGAAAAGCTCCGAACGGCCTATGCCTAAAGTAAATTTTGATATTTTGCTGGAACTTCTCCAGTCTAAAACGCCTCCCCTGATCGGGGTGGATATCAGTTCCTCTTCGGTTAAGCTGGTTGAACTCAGTCTTGCGCCAACAGGCTATATCGTCGAGCGCTATGCCATTGAGTCGCTACCCAAGGACGCGGTCAGTGATGGCAATATCAATAATCTGGATGCGCTGGCAGCAACGTTGCAGCGTGCATGGAAACATCTGGGTACAAAAATAAAAAATGTCAGCGTCGCGCTTCCTGCTGCTGCCGTCATTACCAAAAAAATTCTCCTGCCTGCCGGAATGAGCGACGAGGATCTGGAATATCAGGTTGAGTCCGAAGCGAATCAGTATATCCCCTTTGCGCTGGAAGAGGTGAACCTGGATTTTCAGGTGTTAGGTCCGGCCCCAGGCAATGCGGACGAGGTGGAGGTGTTGCTTGCGGCCTCACGCAAGGCGAATGTAGAAGACAGGGTGGCGGCAGCTCAGGCGGCAGGACTTAATGTCATCGTGGTGGACGTGGAACCCTATGCCGCCGAAACTGCATTTACACAAATACGGGCGCAGTTGCCCGATAGCGCGGAAGACAAGTGCGTGGCGCTGATCGACATCGGTGCGACCGTGATGAACGTAAACGTGCTGCGCAACGGGCAATCCATATATACGCGCGATCAGCAGATTGGCGGCGAGCAACTGACTCAGCAGATTCAAAGCATGTTTGGCCTGTCGGCTGAGCAGGCGGAGTCGGCCAAGCGCAGCGGCGGTTTGCCGGATAATTATGAGAGCGATGTATTGTCGCCGTTCCGCGACAGTCTGGTGATGGAAATTGCGCGGGCGCTCCAGTTCTTCTTTACTTCTTCGCAATACAATGAGATCGATTATATTGTTTTGGCAGGCGGCAGTGCAGTACTGCCAGGACTGGACGATGCGGTTGCGACGCGTACGCAGGTAAGCACCATGGTGGCAAATCCGTTTGCACTGATGACTCTCTCAAGCAGAATAAAAAACCGCCAGTTACAGGCGGATGCGCCGGCGTTGATTATTGCCTGCGGTTTGGCTATGCGGAGGTTTGACCCATCATGATACGCATAAATTTATTGCCTCATCGCGAGGAAAAGCGCCGTGCCAGAAAAATCCAGTTTTTTGCGCTGAGCTTTATTTCAGCCGCGCTGGGCCTGTTGGTATGGGGGTTGGTGCATATGGCGATCAGCACACAGGTGGATTATCAGGCGCGCCGAAATGCCTATCTGGAAAAAGAAACTGCCATACTGGACAAGCAGATCGGGGAAATCAGGAAGTTGCGTGAGCAGACCAAATCGCTGCTTGAGCGCAAGGATGCGGTTGAAAAGTTGCAAAGCGATCGTGCCAGTGTGGTGCACTTGATGGATCAGATGCTGCGCATATTGCCGGAGGGTGTATACCTCAAATCCATCAGGCAAAACGGCGATGCCATCAATCTGGTTGGTTACGCGCAGTCAAATGCGCGGGTGTCGACGTTGATGCGGGCGATTGAAGATTCGGCATGGCTGGAGTCACCCGCACTGGTGGAAATACATGCGTCCAGTGCAAATGGCGCGCGAGTCAGCGAGTTTACCCTGACTTTTAACCTGACCAAGTCGCCAGCTACGGATGCGGTCAAGGGTGGAAGGAACTAACCGTCATGATGAACTTAGATGAACTGAAGAACCTTAACCCGAAAACCCCGGGAGCCTGGCCATGGTCGGCAAAACTGTTGGCCTTCGCGGTTATATTTATCGCCGTGGTCGCAACGGGCGCTGTGCTGGATTGGCAGGATCAATGGGACGGTCTGAAAGTTGCCCGGCAAAAAGAGGCTACGCTCAAGGATACGTTTCTGTCCAAGAAGAGGCAGGCTGTCAATCTCGATCTGATCAAAAAGCAGTTGCTTGAAACTCAGGAGTCTTTCGGCGCATTGCTCAAACAGTTGCCGAACAAATCGGAAATGGATGCCCTGCTGACGGATATTAATCAGGCCGGGTTGGGGCGCGGATTGCAGTTCGATTTGTTTCGTCCGGGTCCTGAAAGCATAAAGGGTTCGTTCGCCGAACAACCGATTACCATCAAAGTGACGGGCAGCTACGACGATCTGGGGAAATTTGCCAGTGATATTTCCATGTTGCCGAGAATTGTAACGCTCAATGACATATCTATTTCACCGGCAGGCGGGGCATTGACGATGGAGGCTGTTGCGAAGACATTTCGTTATCTGGATGAGGAAGAACTTTCGGCACAAAAGAAATCCGGCAAGTCGGCGGGAGCCAACAAATGAAACTGACCTGTCTGGCAATTGCCTGTTTTTTGTTGACGGGATGCGGCGGCGAGGAGTTTGGCGACCTGCGTGATTTTGTCAAAAACTCCGGCACGGATATGCGCGGTAAAATTGAGCCGCCGCCTAATGTAAAGCTCTATGAGCCTTTTGCGTATGCCAACGATGCAAATCTGACCGATCCTTTCAAGCCACGCAAGCCTGAAGCGAGCGCCAATGGGAAAGGCGGGGGAAATCAGCCTGACCTTAATCGTCCCAGGGAGGCGCTGGAGGAGTTTCCTCTGGAAAGTCTGAAAATGGTCGGTTACGTATACAAGGCCAAGGTCGGCTTTGCCGTCATACGCGCACCGGACGGGAAGCTGTATCAGGTCAAGGCGGGTAATTACATAGGCATGAATTTTGGCCTGATCAAGAAAATAAGCGATACGGAAATCGTGATTAAGGAAGAGGTGCAAGACAGCACCGGGGACTGGTCTGAACGCATCAGCAGTCTGCAATTGGTTGAATAATTAACGAAAAC
>JAJXTL010000172.1 GCA_021783855.1 Pseudomonadota bacterium | reverse complement strand
GCATGGCAGGCACCTCGTCATAATGTGGGCATGCGACAGTATAATACATGTTTCGTTATTTATGTGTTTATATACTAGAAACTGGTTTCGGCACCTTGTCGGCACCTCCTAGCCTTCAGCGGCGCTTGCCCGACCTTCAGACAGCGGCGATCCTGCAACGCTCTGCTTGAGCACAGCTTGAATACCCCCTGTCTGTGCAATCTGGTTCACTCTTTGCAAACCTATTCCCCACAATTTCGCTACAGCATGACTTGCATTTTCAACATCCTCCATCAGGGTGCCGCACGAGGTTGTATTGTCGAGCATAAGTTCTTTTTGAACTGTTCCGGCATCGAAGCATAAATAACCGTTTTGCAAGGCAACCTCCAACAGATAAAACGGTTGCTTGCGGGACGCAATATTTTTATCCCGAACTTCAAAACACAGCAGCAAACCATTCCGACTGCGATCTTCACGCAAGGAAACCTGACTGGCGATAGCCTCTATGAAAGGCTGCGCAAGATTCAGTCCCGGCGCAAGGGTCATTTTATATTGCCCTGTGCGTTCGATGATGATCGGTTTTTCGGAGGGCAGTATTTTCCCTCTGCCGATAAGCACCAGAGTGACGATGATCAAAACCCAAATCATTGCTTCCGCAGAGGCTGCAATAACAGGCAGGATGAACCCCAATATTTCGTGCATATGAACGATTGCCCTCAAAATTCTGTCCGCAGGCTAATCATAGCGTAAGCCCATTTGAAATACTGAGCGATCTGCCCCGCTGACCTCTGAATCCACCTTGTTTTCCAAGTTGCTACTTGCGGCCATAAAAACACTTGCGCTTCCGGGATGAAGCCGGTCGCATTAACCGAACCCGCCAATGCAAACTGCCCGAACGATTTCTCGCCCGGGCAGCCTGATAAAGCTATACGCGAGAGATTAAGCGCGTTTCTTGAACTCGTTGGTGCGTGTGTCGATTTCGATCTTGTCGCCGATTTCCACAAAGGCTGCAACCGGCAACTCAAAGCCACCGTTGATCTTGGCAGGCTTCATCACCTTGCCTGAGGTATCGCCGCGTACCGCGGGTTCGGTGTAGATCACTTCTCGTGTGATGGTGTTGGGCAATTCAACTGAAATCGCCTTGTCGTTGTAGAACACCACTTCGCATGGCATGCCATCTTCGACGTAGTTGAGCGCATCGCCCATGGACTCCGCTTCGATCTCGTACTGATTGTATTCCTCGTCCATGAACACATACATCGGATCGGCGAAATAAGAGTAGGTGACTTCGCGGCGATCCAGGATGACTTGATCGAACTTGTCATCGGCACTGAACACCGTTTCCTTGGCCGATTCAGTCAGCAGATTCTTCATCTTCATCTTGACCACCGATCCGTTACGCCCGGAGCGGCTGTATTCCGCCTTCAGGATCACCATCGGATCGGTGCCGACCATAATGACGTTGCCGGCGCGTAGTTCTTGTGCTGTTTTCATGTTTACTGCCCATCTATTTTGAAGGCACGCATTGTACCGATTTCCTGAAAAAAATCCAGTAAATTCAATGCCAGATTGTTTTCAGACAATTCACCCGCCCAAGTCCTGGCGCGGACATCCAGCTCAGGTCGTGCGGCGGCGAATTCGCCCCACGTATTGGCAGCCGAACCAGCGCCGCCGTTCCAGGTTTCCCAGAGTCTTTGCATGGCACGGGCGGCCTGCGGAACAAGATTTCCGGCGTAAAGATTCAGGAATGCGTGTAACTTCTGCCAGTGCACTTCATCGTGCTGCGGATATATCTGCCACACAAACGGCTTTCCCGCCCACTGTGCACGCACACAGGAATCCTCGCCCCGCACGAAGTTGATGTCGCACGCCCATAACAACTCATCGTAACGTTCCTGCTCGACGAACGGCAGCACATGAACTTGCAGATCGCCTCGCACATAGCTGCTCACACCTTGCACATCTTCAAAGTATGCCCTGACCTGCGGCAGGATGCGCCCTTCCGGCACCAGACACAGGATGCACTGTTGACCGCCTACCCAGGCATCGAACAACCCTGCCAGCGCATCATTTTCATAGGCGAACAGGGAGACTTTCAACGTATCCGCTGCGGGGGGCTTCATACCTATGGATTGCCAGAAAGCTTGCTGTTGTAATTCATCGCTCAGAAACGCATCGCGACGCGACAACAGATCGCGCTCCAGCAACAAGCCGCCGGTTTTTTTAGTAAAACCGGGAAAGAAAAAATATCGGGTCAGCGGCGGGCGCGGCGAAGGCAGCTTGTGGCAGCCCTCCACCCAGTCTTCGGCAGAAAGATATTCAAGATTGATCCAGACTGAATGCACGATCATCGCCGCCAGATACGATTCCGGCAAGGCGCAGCCGAACGCTTCGATCACAAGGTCTGCGGGAATAACATCAGGAAATACTTTACACCAACGCCGCACCTCGACTCCGCGACAATTCTGTATCTCCAGAGTCGCATCTGCATCCGGGCACAGTCTGGCGAAGCTGTTCAGATCATCCACCCACAGCCGCACTTTGATACCAAACTCGTTCGCCAGTTGCCGCGCCAGCCGCCAGCTCACGCCGATGTCGCCGTAGTTGTCGATGACATTGCAGAAGATATCGCATGAAACAAGCGCATCATCCGTCTCTTGAGAGCCTGCCATAGAGGGATTATTTTTCATAGCGCGCATTATGACTTAAAGATTCGCCCAAACAGACCTGCTGTCTGGTTTGAAATGCAGGCCGCATCACAAACAACTAAAAACCGGGGAGTGCCCAATTTCCACAACCGCCCATTCCTGTCAGCTATCCACTCATCCTCGCTGCCAAACCAATTATCCACGCTACTTGACCGTCTGTTATGTTTCCCATTTTCAGCTATTGACGCTGATGATTCCCAAATGGAGAATGCAAACCGTGACACCGATTCAATTTTTAAAAGGACTTTAAATAATGAAAACAGCTTATTCCAATGTTGCCAGATTCGTGCGTTGGGTGGTAGCAGGGATCATCTCTTTTATCGTTGCGCTTCCTGCTATTTTCTCCTTAAACACAGCCATGTAACACCCTTGAAGCCCGCGCCGTTCCCCTCCCCTCCCCCGGTGGAATGGCGCGGCATTTTTTTACTGCTTCGGCTTTCCATACCCGACAAACTGGCGCCGGACATCGGCGAATTCATCCGCCGTCAGCAACACCGGTTCACCGACAGCCAAGGCCCGCAGGTAAAGCTCGCTCAAATTTTCCACTTCCACGGTATTTTTAAAAGCCTCCGCCAGATCTTTTCCCGCCGCGATCATGCCATGGTTCGCCAGCAGACATGCTTTGCGGTCCGTCATGGCAAGCAACGCATTGTCGGACAAGGCCTGGGTGCCGAAGGTGGCATAATTTGCACAGCGCAGACTGTCGCCCCCCAGCAGCGCCAGCATGTAATGAAACGGCGGCATGTCGCGTCGAAGACAGGCAAGCGCTGTCGCCGCATTGGAATGCGTGTGGACAACTGCACCGAATTCCGGGCGCGCCACGTAAATGTCGCGGTGAAACAGCCATTCGCTGGAAGGATGCCAGCGTCCCTGCGACTCGCCCGACAGATGCACAAACACGACATCCTCATCGGTCAAGCCTTCCGCACCGAAGCCCGAAGGCGTAATCAGCATACCTTCCCCGTAGCGCACGCTGATATTGCCGGAAGCGCCATGGCTCAATCCCAGCGCGTCCAGTCTGTTGGTCATGCGCACCAGTTCGCTGCGCAGTTCGTTTTCGTTCATTGCATCTCCTCAGGATAAAGCGGCGCGAATGGCATCCTGGTTGGCTGCCACCAGTCCGCGCTCGGTAATCAGCCCCGTCACAAGGCGTGCCGGGGTCACGTCAAAAGCATAGTTGGCAGAACTTGAGTCCTGCGTAATCAGGCGCACGCGGCGGATTTGTCCGTCGTCACACAATCCTGCAATATAGTTCACTTCATCCTGTGCGCGCTCCTCGATGGGAATTTCCGCAACACCGTCCTGCAGCGTCCAGTCCAGCGTCGGCGTCGGCATCGCGACATAGAACGGCACGCCATTGTCACTGGCTGCCAGCGCCTTCAAGTATGTGCCGATCTTGTTGCACACATCGCCCGTTGCGGTCACGCGATCGCACCCGACGATCACCATGTCCACACGTCCATGCTGCATCAGGTGGCCGCCCGCGTTATCCACGATCACCGTATGCGGCACGCCGTGCTGCGCGAGCTCCCATGCGGTGAGGCTCGCCCCCTGATTGCGCGGTCTTGTTTCGTCCACCCAGACATGCAGCGGAATGCCGGCTTCGAATGCAGCATAAATCGGCGCCAGCGCGGTGCCCCAGTCCACCGTTGCAAGCCATCCCGCGTTGCAGTGCGTCAGGATGTTGAAAATCCGTTTTTCAGGCGCATCCACCCGCAAGGAATAGGCCGGGGGTTCCCCGATGCTGAAGCATCGACCCTTCCGCTCGCTGTGTTGCGCGGTGCTCGAACCTCGCCGTACTTCGTGTACTGCCTTCGCTACTGTGCGCCGTGCGCCTTGCGCTGCATCCTGAAACTCCGGATTTTCCGGCACGCTGACCGAGTTCATCTTATTCCGATAAAGCGCCTGGATGATTTGCAGCCCATGTCGTCCGATGGACTCGTTGATTTGCACATCCTCTTCCGCAATGACGGACGCTTCACGCCAGGCGGCATCCGCGCGCTCGTTGGCCGGCAACGGCGAAAGATAAGCGCGCATGCGCTCCACCGCCCATCTCAGATTCACCGCCGTGGGGCGCGCCTTAACCTGCATGTCGCAAGTCGCCTGCAACGCCGCGTCCGATGCGTGATGGCTCATCGACAGCGCCACGCCATAGGCGGCTGTCACGCCGATCAGCGGCGCACCGCGCACCTGCATCGTACGGATCGCATGTTCCGCATCGCGCATGTTTTCAAGGCGCAAGGTCACAAACTCGTGCGGCAGCCGCGTCTGGTCGATAATTTCTACCGCACCGTCAGCGGTAGGCCAGATGGTGCGATAAGGGGTGCCGTTAATTTTCATGGTTTTGAATTTATTTAATCAGCAGGTACTTGTATGGCTTACCTGCCTTAGTCCATTGTTCAACTTTTAAAATTACATCTTTATTCCACTTCCCAGAACGAGTTTCAACTTTAGAGCAATGGTCTGAAAACGCTCCATATGCACTCGCTTTCAAACCAAGATCAGAAGGTTTGAATGCTTGTGTGTAGGGGTCAATTCCATGAGCTAAACTTGCTTGCAATATGTCTTCCTTTAGTCCCACGTTTCTCTCCCAGAAGTTGTAGTTAGCGCAGCGTAACCCGACATTCCGCGCACATACATTGTCGGGTTACGGCCTGCGGCCTAACCCGACCTACATTTAATCCCCCTCGAACTCGCAAAGTGCAAACACCTTCTGCCCCATCGCCTCAAGCCTTGCACGACCTCCGATATCCGGCAGGTCGATCACAAAGCAGCATTCGACCACGATACCGCCCATGTCTTCGACCAGCTTGACCGCCGCTTCCGCAGTTCCTCCGGTGGCGATCAGATCATCCACCAGCAACACGCGATCGCCTTTCTGAATCGCATCCACATGTATCTCGATGCGGTCGCTGCCGTATTCGAGCTGATAATCGCGCCCCACCGTCTCGGCGGGCAGCTTGCCGCGTTTCCTGATCGGCACAAAACCCAGACCCAGCTC
>JAJXTL010000035.1 GCA_021783855.1 Pseudomonadota bacterium | reverse complement strand
ATAAAGAATGCAACACTACACTAGGAGCCTGTCGGACTTGTCTTGCAACTCATTGATTCCATTAATGTGCGTATAAATTAAGAAAATATTTTTTTGTTAAAAATCAATATGTTGCATAGAATAAAAATTGAAGTCCGACAGTCTGCTAGCCACAAGGCTGAAGCTGAGGGATGCACTGAGGTATCTCAGGACAGCTGATGATCTATCGCGCCTTGAGTTGCCGCTCTGCCATTTTGGTTGGATACCCTGCGGGATGGGATGATTTTGGCGCATTGCACAGCCAGCGGACACCGAATGCATTCCGATATCGCAAGCATAGGTCGTGCCGATAGCGGTCGTTTTTCATCGTCCCGCGCAGCGGATAGATACGGCGAGCAGGGGAAACATGAAAAACGACCCACGACTGTTATGAAAGTAAAACTGTGTGCATGAAGCTGGTATTACATGTCCTTTTCGACTTTCATGGCGTTAAGTATGATGTCGCTGGCCACCATGTCTGCGCCATGATGCAGTCCATCCAGAATTTCACCGTCGCTCCAGCCTTGCGCTTTGAGTGCCTCGATGTCAGCCGGACCCACACTTAAGGAATTGCTGGTGGCTTTCAGGACGAACAGCAGCATGCTTTTGTCCTTGTCGGACAAAGGCGCATCCTGAGGGTTCTTCCGGGCGGCGATGACCTGATCGTGACTGATTCCGCCCATATTGACCAGCATGGCTTCATTCAAATCGACACAATATTCGCAGTGCGTTTTTTCCGAAATCAACATGCGCATGAATGCGAGCAGGTTGAAACTCAAGGTCGGATGCTGCATGTAATAGCTGATGGACTCCCAATGTCTGGTCAACTGGGCGGGGCTGCTGCTGTCGATTTGCATGGCATTGGGGACGGAGCCGAACGCAGCCTGAATCTGGTCGTAGACTTCCTTGACCCGGCCTTGGGCGGTTGCGGGGGTGTAGGTATGAATTAACGGCATTGCTTTTCTCCTTGAATAAAGAATACCAACCATTTGGTATCCAAAAAATCGACGTTTAATCAAAAGATCAGGTCGTCGTACCAGCCGGATAATGATATCCGGCTAAATCCTGTTCGTCAGGCTCTGCACGTAGTCATGCAATTGCTTCATACACAGCTTGAACGTCTCGGGTGATTGTTTATTTTTGGCAATGCTGATGCAGCCTTCCCATGCGGAAATGATAAACAACGCGGCAGACGGGCAATCCACATCGGCTTTGATGATATGGTTTGCCTGGCCCTGCAACAGCGCGTTACTGATGGTTTGCTGCCATGTTTCCAGTATGGTGTTCAGATGGTGGCGGAATGTCTCATCCAGCGGACTCATTTCCTGCATCAGGTTATTCAGCGGGCAGCCCAGCATGATGCCCTCGTCGCCCAGAAAAGAGGCGACTCCCGCGATAATCTCCAGCAAGGTGGCAACCGGGTTTGCACTGTCACGCAGCGGCTGAAACACCATGCTTTCAAGTTGCGGCGCGATGATTTCATCGACAACCGCCAGCCCGAGTGCATGCTTGGTCGGAAAATGATGGTACAGCGCGCCCTTGGTGAGCTCGGTGGATTCCAGAATGTTGGCAATGCTCGCGCCCTGAAATCCCTGGCGGTGAATTTCACAGAATGCCAGCGACAGCAGTTTTTCGCGGGTCAGGTCCTGAGATTTGATTTTGCTTGTCATGGCGAGATTAGATACCAACCGGTATGACTGTGTCAAGCGATGTCGAAAAATAGTTGAGATTCAATTTATTGATTCGATGTTCTGTGTCGCTGTGGGATAATTCGCCCATGAATACGAATTTATTATCCGGTCTCAATCCCCCCCAGTTGCAGGCGGTCACGCTGCCTCACCAGTCCGCATTGATACTGGCCGGCGCCGGCAGCGGCAAGACGCGTGTGCTGACGACGCGCATCGCCTATCTGATCAACACCGGGGCGGTCAGCCCGCACGGCATACTGGCGGTGACCTTCACTAATAAAGCTGCGAAGGAAATGGTGACGAGGCTGTCTGCGATGCTGCCTATCAATACGCGCGGCATGTGGATAGGCACATTTCACGGGCTGTGCAACCGCCTGCTGCGTGCGCATTACCGCGAGGCGGCGCTGCCGCAGACCTTTCAGATTCTGGATTCGGGGGATCAGCTCTCGGCGATCAAACGGGTGATGAAGGCGCTGAATGTGGACGACGAAAAATTCCCGCCGCGCGAGATGCAGAGCTTCATCAGTTCCAGCAAGGAGCAGGGGCTGCGTGCACACGAGGTGGAAGCCTATGATCCGTACACGCGGCGCAAAGTTGAGGTGTACGCCGAATACGATGCGCAGTGTCAGCGCGAAGGCGTGGTGGATTTTTCCGAGCTGCTGCTGCGCTGCTATGAGTTGTTGTCGCGCAATACGCCTTTGCGTGAACATTATCAGGAGCGCTTCAAACACATTCTGGTGGATGAGTTTCAGGACACCAACCCTTTGCAGTATCAGTGGCTGAAGCTATTGGCGGGCATCCCTTACCCCAACCCTCTCCCGGCGGGAGAGGGGGCAAACGTATCGCGTAGCGATCATTCTTCAACTTCTGCGCTGTTTGCGGTGGGGGACGACGATCAGTCCATCTATGCGTTCCGCGGCGCGAACGTCGGCAATATGCAGGAGCTGTTACGGGATTTCAATGTCGAGGCGGTGATCAAGCTGGAGCAGAACTACCGCTCGCACGGCAATATCCTCGATGCGGCCAATGCGCTGATCAGCAATAATAAAAAACGTCTGGGCAAGAATCTGTGGACCTCGGAACACGGCGGCGAAAAGCTGAGGGTGTATGAAGCGCCGACGGATGTGGAGGAGGCGAATTTCATCGTCAGTGAAATCAGGCAGCTAAAGTCTGACGGGCTGAAGCTGACGGAAATTGCGCTGCTGTACCGTTCAAACGCGCAGTCTCGCGTGCTGGAACACGCGCTGGTGTCGGCAGGATTGTCCTATCGCGTGTACGGCGGGTTG
This sequence comes from Pseudomonadota bacterium, assembly GCA_021783855.1. The sequence continues at coordinate 21,102 of JAJXTL010000035.1, read as the reverse complement.
CGCTTCTTCGAGCGACAGGAAATCAAGCATGCGCTGGCCTATCTGCGCCTGATGGAAAATACGGATGACGACAATGCGCTGCTGCGCATCATCAACTTTCCCACGCGCGGTATCGGCGCGCGCAGTATCGAACAGTTACAGGAAGCGGCAAAGCTGCATGGAACAACATTGTGGGATGCGGCGGCGCGCGCGGGTGGCAAGGTATCAGGTTTTGTCGGCCTGATGGAAATGTTGCGCAGCGGCACGACAGGACTTACGCTCCCCGAAATCATGGAGCATGTGCTGGTGCACAGCGGCCTGGTTGCGCATTACCAGAACGAGACTGGGGCGAAAAAGCGCGAAGCGGAAGAGCGTCTGGAAAACCTGAAGGAACTGGTCACTGCGGCGACACTGTTCGTGCATGAGAACGAAGACGACAGCCTGACTTCTTTCCTGACACATGCATCGCTGGAAGCTGGGGAGCATCAGGCGGGTGATCAGGATGATGCGCTGCACCTGATGACGGTGCATGCGGCCAAGGGGCTGGAGTTCAACGCGGTATTCATCACGGGTCTGGAGGAAGGGCTGTTTCCGCATCAGAACAGCCAGCGGGTGGACGGCGGGCTGGATGAAGAGCGCCGTCTGATGTATGTGGCGATCACCCGCGCGCGCCGCCGCCTGTATCTGAGTTTTGCGCAACGGCGCATGCTCAACGGGCAGGTGAATTACAGTGCGCCGTCGAGTTTTTTACAGGAATTGCCCGACGAACTGCTGCAATGGCTGTCGCCGCGTCAGGTTGCACGCAATCCGTTTGCGGCCTTCGGTTATACAGCCCCTGTTGCTGCGGCAGCACCTGTGCAACGTTCTGTAAGCGGTACAGGCTGGCGTGCCGGTCAGCGCGTGATGCACCAGAAGTTCGGCGAGGGCGTAGTCACGGGTACGGAGGGTAGCGGCAACGACGGTCGCGTGCAGGTCAATTTCAAACATGCGGGCAGTAAATGGCTGGCGCTGGAATACGCGAAACTGGAAGCATTATGAACAATCGGATACCGGATGCTGCGCTGAACGATCCGCGCCTCGAACTGATAGCCGGAAGCTATCAGCGCCTGACCGGAAAGTTGTTGCTCGATACATTCGATCCGCTGGCGCTGTGGAACGCACCGCGCGCCATCGTGGCGCATGGCATAGAGGACGATCCGGTTTTCTTCTATGGCAATAAACTGGCACTGCAATTGTTCGAGATGAGCTTTGCCGACTTTACGCGCCTGCCTTCGCGTTATTCTGCCGAGCCTATGGCTCAACAGGCGCGCGTTGCACTGCTGGACAAGGTTACAAAACAGGGTTTTGTCGACGGTTATTCCGGTATGCGCATTGCCGGGAGCGGATCGCGCTTCATGATTGCGGAAGCCACGATATGGAATCTGCTGGATGAGACAGACATCTGTCACGGGCAGGCCGCCACGTTTATTATTCCACATCCCTTGCAGATCACGTAGACGCGGTGCTAACCGCATCGTTCGTTAGCGCTTGTCAGCACATCCTGCGAACTGCATTTTACAGGGATTCGCCCTCGATTGCGGCTGAAGTCGGCTGTTTTTCTGCAGGGAATATGTCGCAAAAACTGGCGTACATGGTGGTGAATACCATCGGCATCAGCACCAGCCAGCCCAGCATCATCGGCATGCTGGCAAGTATTGCCAGCAACATGAAGGCCGTGCCATAAACAAACATCGCACCGACATTGTGGGTGAAGGCGCGCAAACTGAGCTTCATCGCGGATGCCGGTGTGACATCGCGGAAGAATACCAGCATCGGGGCGAACTGCATGGACATCAGCAACAGGGTGAACAGGGCTGCGCCTATCATGACGGCAGCACCCGCGCCAACGATAGCTTGCTGAAATACGGCCGGTTCGGCTGCCTGCGTACCCATCAGTATACTGACCAGTGTTGCGCCGCCCACCATCATCATCGCGCCGAAGATCAGATATTGGCTGACCAGCGCAATGCCGCCCAGGGTGATCAGATGCGAGGTGTGTCGCTGGAAGCCTGCGAACAGATGCGCCAGTTCCAGTTCGTCGCCCATATCCAGCGAGCGGCAACCGGCCATCAGACCGATCACCACAACAGGCATCAACAGGCTGGCCAGCGGTTCGCCTATCACCGGTATGTTGGAGATGCCTGCCGCAGCCACAAAGCATATCGCAATCAGTACGATCCACAGCAGCGGCGCCTGCATGAACAGCTTGTAGCCTTTCTTGATCCATTGCAAGCCAATGATAGCTTCCAGACGTTTCGGTTCCATGATTTCCTTTTTAACTTGCCACTTACCACTTACTGGATTTTACAGCCAGACGGTTTGTTCGGCTGCGATGTGGTGTCTCAGAATATGCTCGAAACGCCCGGGGTCGTGCGCATGGATCAATTCGCCGTCGCGCGGCAGATGCAGGTCAAACAGACGCGACAGCCAGAAGCGCAGCGCGGCCAGGCGCAGCATCAGCGGCCATGCGGCGTGCTCGCATGCCTCAAAAGGGCGCACCGCATGATACGCGCGCAAAAAGGATTGCGCGCGATCAGCGTCAAGGGTGGCATCGCTGTTGACGCACCAGTCATTGACGGTGATCGCCACGTCATACAGCAGGGCGTCCGTACAGGCGAAATAAAAATCGATCAGCCCGCCTATGCTGTCATCGTTCATCAGCACATTGTCGCGGAACAGGTCGGCGTGTATCAGACCCTGCGGCAAGGCCGACTTGCTTTGCTGCGCATGTAGCGCGATTTCGCTGTTCAGCAAGGCGGCTTGCTCAGGGCTTAGGAAGGGTAATACCTTGGTCATTGTGCGGCTGCGCCAGGCGGCGCCTCGCGGGTTGGGCATCACTTGCGAGAAGCTCATGCCGGCAATATGCATCTGCGCCAGCATCTCGCCCATTGCCGCACAGTGAGTCCGGTTGGGAGTGGTGGTGGACTTGCCATTGAGGCGGCTGACGATGCAGGCGGGTTTGTCTTTCAGTATGCCCAGGAATTGATTGTGGCGATTTGCCACCGGTGCCGGACAGGGTATGCCGTGGCGCGCCAGATGGGCCATCAGATTCAGGTAGAACGGCAACTCATCCGAGTTCAGCTTCTCAAACAGCGTGAGGACGAAACGGCCATTGCGGGTGGTGACGAAATAATTGGTGTTTTCGATGCCGGACGCGATGCCCTGCAAATCCAGCAGCTGGCCCAGCGAATAGTCGGCAAGCCAGGCGGTCAGCTCGGCTTCGGTAACTGTAGTGTAAACAGACATATTTAATTCGTGTAGCGCGTTGTTTTCATCCTCGCCTGTTTACGGGAGAGGGGATGGTTGTTTGAGCTATGCACGTCAGAAGCGGTGAACAACCCATTGCGGCGGGCGAAAGCCGGTATCCAGACTCTCCTGACGGGCGAATTTTCCATCGCCGCGCTGATCCACCAGGTAGTAAGGCGGGCCGACCTTGGGTGTCACCTTGATCATGTACAGACGTCCGCCGGCGCGATATTCTTCAACGGTCAGTTCTGTCTGCTTGATGATGGTGACTTCGGGCTCGTCGTTGGCGGATGCATCCGGTTCAGGCGTGAATGAGGGAGGAGGCGCCAGCGGTTCCAGAGCGAATGCGGAAAGGGAGACGCAGCACAGCAGCAATAAGGATAAGAGGCGCATGGTAGCGGTGCCTGTAAGTTGTAATGCGCGCATTTTAACGTGAAACTCGCGCAAGCGCTCGTTTGTTCCCTCTCCCTCCGGGAGAGGGTTTGGGTGAGGGAACCGACCGGCGCAAGCACTTTTATGCTCAGGGGTGGAGCTTGCGCCATGTCGGTTAGCCGATTTACAGATAAAGCTGGCGTTCGCGTTCTGCTTCGGTGGGTTCGAAGCCGGAGGATTCGTAATGTTTGAAGATCGCGCTGACGACTTCCTGCGGTTCATCGATGATCTGGATCAGTTGCATGTCTTCCGGGCTGATGACTTTTTCTTCCAGCAGCGCGGTCTTGAACCAGTCTATCATGCCGCCCCAGAATTGCGAGCCCACCAGGATGATGGGCATGCGGCGCGTCTTGCCGGTCTGCACCAGTGTCAGCGCTTCCATCAATTCGTCCAGTGTGCCGAAGCCGCCGGGCATCACGACGTAGGCATGCGCGAACTTGACGAACATCACCTTGCGCGCGAAAAAATGCTGGAAAGACTGACTGATATTCTGGTAAGGGTTGTTGGATTGTTCGTGCGGCAGTTGAATGTTCAGACCCACGCTGGGGGACTTGCCATAAAATGCCCCCTTGTTGGCCGCCTCCATGATGCCTGGCCCGCCGCCGGAGATGACTGAAAAACCTGCGTCGGAGAGCAGCCGGGAAATTTCTTCGCACAGCTTGTAATAGGGCTGATCAGGTTTTGTGCGCGCGCTGCCGAACACGCTGACGGCCGGATGAATTTGCGCCAGGCGGTCGGTGGCGGAAACAAATTCTGACATAATGCCGAAAACGCGCCATGCCTCCTTGGCATCCCAGGCTTCGGGAATATCGGATGCAGGCAGTTTTGGCGTATTGTTCATGTCAGTACCTTCAGTGATTAAAATATAAATGAGTTCCGATAAAACTAAAACCCTGCTTCTGGTGGACGGCTCGTCCTTTCTTTACCGCGCTTTTCATGCCATGCCGGATCTGCGCAATCGCCACGGCGAACCCACGGGTGCGGTGTACGGCGTGCTCAACATGTTGCGCCGCCTGCGGCAGGATTACCCGGCGGATTATAGCCTGTGCGTATTTGACGCAAAAGGAAAAACCTTCAGGGATGACTGGTATCCGCAATATAAGGCCCATCGCCCGTCCATGCCCGCCGATCTCGTGCAGCAAATCGAACCGCTGCATCAGGCAATTGCCGCATCCGGCTGGAAAATTTCCATGGTGGACGGTGTGGAGGCGGATGACGTGATCGGTACGCTGGCGCGGCAGGCGTCCAGGGACGGCATACGCTGCATCATCGCCACCGGCGACAAGGATCTGGCTCAGCTGGTGGACGAGCATGTGACGCTGGTCAACACCATGAACAATGAGGTGCTGGATGTGAAGGGTGTTTTAGCAAAATTTGGCGTGCCGCCCGAGCTGATTGTGGATTATCTGGCGCTGGTCGGCGACACCGTGGATAACGTGCCGGGCGTGGAAAAGGTCGGCCCCAAGACGGCGGTGAAATGGATTGCCCAGCATGGCACGCTGGACAATCTGATGCGCAATGCCGATACGATAAGCGGCGTGGTGGGGGCGAATCTGAGAGCCGCGCTGGACTGGTTGCCGCAGGCTCGCCGCCTGATTACCGTGAAATGCGATGTGCCCGAATTGCCGCCTTATCGCGATATGATCGCTCCGCCGCAGGACAGGGAGCAGCTGGCTCGCTTGTATGAACGGCTGGAATTCAAGACATGGCTGCGTGAGGTCAGCGGCGAAGCCGCTGGGCACCACACGGCGTCCCCCACGCGAGGACTGCGCGAGCTTTCTATTTCCTCACCCTCTCAGGGTGAGGGTGAGGGAGGGGGTAATGAACGCACTGCCCCCTCTCCAACTTTTCCCATGCAAGGAAGAGAGGGCGGTGAAGTGGCCTTTTCAGATGAAGCCACCCGTACCGACCGCAATCATTACCAGACTATCCTGACCGATGAACAGCTCGATGCATGGCTTGAAAAACTGCTCGCCGCCGATCTGGTCTGTCTGGACACCGAGACGACCGGGCTTGATGTGATGGAAGCGCAGCTGGTCGGCATTTCCTTTGCCATTGTGCCGCACGAGGCGGCCTACTTGCCGCTGGCGCATGTCTATCCGGGTGCGCCGGATCAGTTGGATCGCGACCAGACGCTGACCAAATTAAAACCGTGGCTTGAGAGCGCCGGACACAAGAAGGTCGGGCAGAATCTGAAATACGATAAACACATCTTTGCCAATCACGTCGTCAAGCTGGCGGGCATACACGACGACACGCTGCTGGAGTCTTACGTGCTGGAGAGCCATAAGTCGCATGATATGGACAGCCTGGCGCTACGCCATCTCAACGTAAAAACCATCAGTTATGCCGAGGTGGCGGGCAAGGGGGCCAAGCAGATCTGTTTCGATCAGGTCGATCTGGCGACCGCGACCCACTACGCTGCCGAGGATGCCGATATCACCTTGCAACTGCATCAGAATCTTGCGCCGCAAATCGATCCAGTGTCCGGACTTAAGCATGTGTATCGTGATATCGAGCTGCCGGCGATGCATGTGCTCTACACCATGGAGCGCAACGGCGTGTTGCTCGACTGCAATCTGCTGCATATCCAGAGCCACGAGCTGGGCGTCAAGCTGATCGAGCTGGAAGGACGTGCGTTTGCAGCCGCCGATCAACCTTTTAACCTGAACTCGCCCAAGCAGATACAGGAAATCCTGTTCGACAAACTGAAGCTGCCGGTGAAGAAAAAAACGCCGAGCGGTGCGCCTTCCACAGACGAAGAGGTGTTGCAGGAGCTGGCGCTCGATTATCCGCTACCTAAGCTGTTGCTGGAATATCGCGGCATGGCGAAGCTCAAATCCACCTACACCGACAAGCTGCCGAAAATGGTGAATCGCCGCACCGGACGCGTGCATACCAGCTATTCGCAGGCGGTGGCGGTAACGGGGCGGCTGGCGTCCAGCGATCCCAATCTGCAAAACATTCCGATACGCAGCGCGGAGGGGCGTCGCATCCGCGAAGCCTTTATCGCTTCCCCCGGCAGCTTTATCGTGGCGGCGGACTATTCGCAGATCGAGTTGCGCATCATGGCCCACTTGTCCGGCGATGCAGGCCTGTTGCAGGCCTTCGCCAACAATGAGGATGTCCATCGCGCCACGGCCGCTGAAATTTTCATGACAACGCCGTCTGAGGTGACGTCCGAGCAGCGCCGTTATGCGAAGGTGATTAACTTCGGGCTGATCTACGGCATGTCGGCCTTCGGCCTTGCCAAGCAATTAGGCGTCGAGCGGGGCGCGGCGCAGGCTTACATCGAGCGGTATTTTGCGCGTTATCCGGGCGTGAAGAACTATATGGACAGCACGCGATTGCAGGCGAAGGATCAGGGTTATGTCGAAACCGTGTTTGGCCGCAGGCTTTGGCTGCCGGACATCAATAGCAGCAACGGCATGAAGCGTCAGGGTGCGGAGCGCGCCGCGATCAACGCGCCGATGCAGGGCACAGCCGCCGATCTGATCAAGCTGGCGATGGTCGTGGTGCAGCGCTGGCTGGAAACCGAGAATTTGCGCAGCCGCCTGATCATGCAGGTGCACGATGAGCTGGTGCTGGAAGTGCCGGAAGATGAGTTGGCGCTGGTCAAGGATATGCTGCCGCAACTGATGTGCAATGTCGCCGAACTGAACGTGCCGCTGCTGGTCGAGCTTGGTTCCGGCAAGAACTGGGACGAGGCGCACTAAAGGAGAGCCGGTGGCAGACCGGCAGCAAGACCGCAAGGGTCTTCGCCTAAAAATATAGTCGCGCGTTGCGCTCGTCGTTTTGAGCGAAAGGCGACCCCGACCGCATCCTACAGTGCTGCGACTTTGAGCGACAGTCACTCAAGTCCCCGCTCCGGCTGCCGGTCATACCGTATTTTCTTGCCGCCTTTTCACGAAACTCACCTTGACCTTCTGTTATTTTGATATGATAATTATCAAATAATAATCAATAGTGCGAGGTGTATCATGGAAATAAGAACCAGCGAAACAATTTCAGTGACCGACATACAGCGTCGCGCAAAAGATATTTTTGATCGCATCGAAAATGGGGAACAGGACAAGTACGTTGTCTTGAAAAATAATACCATTGCAGCCGTCCTGCTCCCTGCTGACCGTTACGAAGCATTGATGGACGAGCTGGATGATTTGAGAATTGGCGCTGTCGCTGCTGAACGCATATCCACATTCGATGGGTCTAAAGCCGTTAGCCACGAGGAAATGCTGGTGCGTTTCGGAGTTGAAGAACAGGTTGGGCAATGACTTGGAGCGTTATTTACCACGAAGATGTCGCTGCCGATCTTGAGGCCATCGGACAATCCGAAGCACGTATTATTCTGAAGGTGATCGATAAACGAATTAAGAACGGCGAACCAGACAAGCTTGGGAAAGCGCTGTCTGGCCAACTGGCCGGTTGTCGGCGCATCCGCACCGGCAGCACGCGGATTGTGTACCGGGTAAATGCAGATGTGATTGAAGTATTGATCGTGGCGGTTGGGCAGCGCAAAGATTCGGCAGTGTACACGGCGGCTGGAAACCGAATTTTGTAGTGTATTGGGGGCAGCACACGGTTTTCACGCGCACTTCCGACGGTTCCGTCTTCCAGGTTGGATCAAATCGAGGGACGGTGCAGGGGCAGCAATCGATATGCGTGTTACACAGTTGTCAAGATGCTTACGCTGGCCGGCAAGGGGCACCGCTATAATGCGAACTTCCACAACAGAGGTGGCCCCTTGAGCGCAATTTATTTCTTACAGCTGTCGTTTTTTGCCGCCCATGCGCCGTTCGACAGGATGGAACCGACACACCTTTCGTGGATGGTCGAGCACATGCAGCTTGCCTACTACGAACAAGGCGAGGTGATACTCTCGCCGGAGCAGGGCGTGGTCGAAAATTTTCTGGTCATCAAGCAGGGACTGGTGCAAGGCGAGCAGAATGTCGCGCATGCCAGCGATGCGGATGCCTGGCTGGAACTCAATGTCGGTGAATGTTTTCCGCTGGGCGCGCTGCTGGCACATCGTCCGGTGGCGAGCGTCTATCGGGCGGGCCGGGACACCTTCTGCTATGAATTGCCGATTGCGGATTTTCATGCTCTGCTGGATTTGAGCGCGCCGTTCAGGGATTTTTGCACGCGCCGTATCGCCAATCTGCTGGAGCATTCCAAACAGGTAATACAGGCGCAGTACACGCAATCTTCTACGGAGCTGCAATCGTTGTCCAGTCCGCTGTCTGCGCTGATTCGCAACTTGCCCGTTACTTGCGCGCCGGATACCAGCGTTCGTGAAGTTCTGAGACGTATGCATGAGGCGCGTATCGGTTCGATGATTGCGGTGGATGAGGGCGGACGGCCGCTGGGCATACTGACGCTGCCGGACGTGCTGGAACGGATCGCCTTGCCGCAGATCGACCTTGAACAGCCGGTGATCGGCATCATGACCACGCAATTGACGACTTTGCCGCCACATGCACTGGCCTACGATGCGGCGCTGGCCATGGCCAGACAGGGATTTCGGCATGTGCTGGTGGTTGAAGGCGAACAACTGGCAGGCATTGTTTCCGAAAAAGACCTGTTCGCGCTGCAACGGGTAGGACTGCGCCAGATAGGGCAGGGCATACGTCATGCCAACACGCTGGAAGAATTGCAGCAATCGGCTGCCGATATTCGGCGCATGGCGCACAACATGATGGCGCAAGGGGTGGCGGCGGAGCAACTGACGCAGTTCATTTCCACCTTCAATGACCAGCTGACCGCGCGCGTGATCGAGCTGGAATATGCAGCCAGCGGAATCGACGATGCGGATCGGCGGCTTTGCTGGATTGCGCTGGGCTCTGAAGGACGTTTTGAACAGACCCTGAGCACCGACCAGGACAACGCGCTCATCTTCACTGTGCCTGACGGCATGACGGCAGACGACGTGCGCGGGCAAATGCTGCCGGTGGCGCGTCGCATCAATGACACGCTGGCTTTGTGCGGGTATCCCCTGTGCCGTGGCAATGTGATGGCATCGAACCCCGCGTGGTGCTTGTCGCTGGAGGAATGGAGAGCCGTATTTCTGAACTGGATCGCCAACGGCACGCCGGAGGCGCTGCTGCATGCAACAATCTTTTTCGATTTCAGGGCGCTGCACGGTGCGCACGCGCTTGCCGACGAGTTGCGGCAGTGGCTTGCCAGAGTGGCTGGCGACCAGTCGCGGTTTCTGCATCAGATGGCGGAGAATGCGCTGCGCAACCGTCCGCCGCTGGGTGTAGTGCGCGATTTCGTGGTGGGGAAAGAGCACACGCTTGACCTCAAGCTTAACGGCATCACCCCGATCGTGGATGCTGCGCGTATTTTCAGCCTGGCGACGGGCGTGTCTCATACCAGCACGATTGAACGTCTGCGCCGGAGCGCGGTCAGTTTGCATGTGTCCGTGAACGAGGCGGAAGGCTGGATCAACGCGTTTTTGTACATCCAGATGCTGCGCCTGCGCCATCACCATGCAGCGGAGATGGATAACCTGATTGATCCAGATTCACTCAATGAGCTGGACAGGCGCATTCTCAAGGAGGCGTTTCGTCAGGCGCGCAAGGTGCAGGCCAAGCTGATGCAGATTTATCAGTTATGAAGAATCTGCTGCAACGCTGGTTCGGCTCGAAGCCAAACTTGAGTCCGCAACAGAATGAACGGCTGGCATGTTGGAGCGCGTTGCCGGAGGTTGAACGGACAGCAGTGTTGGAGCGCATCGTGGTGGTGGATGTCGAGACTACGGGGCTTGACCTTGCGAACGACACGCTCATTTCCATCGGTGCAGTGGCCGTGGTAAACGGACGCATTGCGCTGGGTGACAGTTTTTCGGTGGTGTTGCAGCAGCGCGAGATCAGCCGCCACGAAAACATCCTGATACACGGCATTTCCGGCGCAGTTCAGCGAGAAGGCGCGCCGCCTGCCGATGCCTTGCTGGCGTTTCTCGACTATCTCGGCAAATCACCGCTGGTGGCTTTCCATGTCGCCTTTGACGAAACCATGATCCGGCGCGCGATGCGACAGCATCTGGGTTTGAATTTCAGGCATCCCTGGCTGGATCTGGCGTATGTTTTGCCATCACTGTGGCCTGAACTGATGCGCAGCCACCGCACGCTGGATGATTGGGCCATGCGTTTTTCCATACGCAATGAGGATCGCCACAATGCCGTAGCCGATGCGCTGGCCACCGCACAGTTGCTGCTGGTGTCCATTGCACAGGCACGGATGTCAAAGGGGACGGTGAGTTACGCTGGTCTGTCCGGCCTTGCGCGCAGGTATCGTTTATCTTTGGAAAGTTTCTGACACTGTTGGCGTAAAAAAACCGCCGGGTATTATCCGGCGGCTTATTCATACAGTTTTTTAATTAGTGAGAGACTGCACCCGCTTCTGCACCCAGGCCGGTTTCGGCGCGGATCATTTGTGCGTCGAAAGCAGCCCTTTCCTTCTTCGCGCTTTCGCTCTTGTCGGTCACCGACGCAATATACGCGACGATAAGCACCAATGGCAGAACGACGAAGGTCGGGAAGTCATACGGGAAGAGCGCCGGTCCCATGTCAAGAACCTTGGTCCATATCGTAGGACCGATGATCAGCAGGCCGATGGAACCGATGATGCCGGTGTATCCGCCGATTACCGCACCGCGTGTGGTCAGGCCGCGCCAGAAAATGGACAGAACCAGAATCGGGAAGTTGGTGCAGGCGGCGATCGAGAAGGTGAGACCGACGATGTATGCGATGTTTTGCTTCTCGAAGGCGAAGCCCAGCAGCACGGCGAGCACGCCAAGAGCGATCACACTCATCTTCGATACCCACACTTCCTGCTTCTCGGAGGCTTTGCCTTTCATGATCACGTTAGCATAGATGTCATGAGACAGCGCCGATGCACCGGCCAGTGTCAGACCGGATACCACGGCGAGTATCGTGGCAAACGCGACTGCAGCGATGAAGCCCAGGAACAGGTCACCCCCGATTGCATGGGACAGATAGACCGCCGGCATGTTCGCGCCACCCTTCAGGTCGAGCACGCTTTTGCTGATGTTGGCGACATACTCGGGATTGTTGGCAACCAGCACGATAGCGCCGAAACCGATGATGAAGGTCAGGATGTAGAAGAAGCCGATGAAGCAGGTGCCGTAGAGCACCGACTTGCGCGCCGCTTTGGAATCGGTGACAGTGAAAAAACGCATCAGAATGTGCGGCAATCCTGCGGTACCCAGCATCAGCGTCAGTCCCAGTGAGATAGACTCAAGCGGATTGGCCTGTGCACCGATTTTTACCACGGACTTCATGATCTCCAGATGCTTGGGATGGATCGCAACGGCATCGGAGAATAGTTTCGCGAAGCTGAAACCCTCGTGCGCCATTACGCCGAACGCCATCAGGGTTGCACCGCCCAGCAGCAGTCCTGCCTTGATGATCTGCACCCAGGTGGTGGCCTTCATGCCGCCGAAGGTGACGTAGATGATGATCAACGCGCCGACCACGACGATGGACTCACGGTAGGTAATCTGCGGCACCAGCGTGTGCAGCAACTGCCCCGCACCGACCGCCTGGCCGATCAGGTACCAGATGACGACGATCAGCGAACTGATGGCTGCCATGGTGCGCACCGGACCTTGTTTGAGGCGGAAAGAGACGACGTCGGCGTAAGTGTACTTGCCGAGGTTGCGCAGCCGTTCTGCGATCAGGAACAGGATGATTGGCCAGCCGACCAGCCAGCCCACCGAAAAGATCAGGCCATAGAAGCCGTTCATGTAGACCAGCGCCGCTATTCCTAAAAACGAGGCGGCAGACATGAAGTCGCCGGCGATGGCCATGCCGTTCTGGAATCCGGTGATGCCGCGTCCTGCGGCATAAAAGTCGCTCGCCGTTTTGGTGCGGGTCGCAGCCCAGTAGGTGATGATCAGCGTGATGGAAACGAAGATCAGGAACATCACGATAGCGTGCCAGTTAAGCGGCGGATTAGCAGCAGGTACGGCTGCGACGACCGCATCGGCTGCGCGGGACAGATTTGCAGCGAGCAGCGCGACGGAAGCTGACATTGCCAGCAGAGCAGATTTTATTAATTTCATTTTGAAGCCTCGCGAACAATTTCGTTGACGATAGGATCGAAGGTGTGGTTCGCAATAAAAACGTAGATGCCGGTCAGGATGCATGATGCCAGGATCACGCCAACGCCCATCAGCATGCCGACCGGAATGACGCTGTCAGGCGCGATGGGCTGGGTGAGGATGTCGGGCGTAAACGCGATCATCAATGTAAAACCGAAATACATGACGCACACAATGGCCGACAGTGTCCAGGACAGCGTGTTACGTTTTTTGACCAGTTGAAGGTACTTCGGGTTTTTCTGTATCTTGCTTGCAATTAATACGGACATGACTTCCTCCATTTTTGATGTTTTCAGAATTTTCTGATGGATCGAATCCAATCGGCGACAAATTGATGTCTTTATCGCCTATCAGTCCGGTGAGTGGCTCTTGCCGCCCCGTAGTGTACCGCAATCTTGCCGTTCCATTTAGGAACGTAAAAACATATGGCGGGGCCGGATGCTGTTCGAGTTGCCGGGAGAAATATCATGGACAGCATAACTGGCGCAAGATATTCTGCCGTGGCTTATAGCTATGAAACCGCTGATTTATTCGTCTTCCCCGCACAGGGGGTAAGCAGGCAAGTCGCGAAGCGGCTGCTCGCAAAAGCGGGGAACCAGCGCCTTGTGTAACTGGGTTCCCGCCTGCGCGGGAACGACAAAACAGAATAAATCAGCGGTTACCTATCATTCACTGCCGTTTACGTATGAAAAGGGAGCGTTGTTATGCCGGAAACCTGTATTTGTCTGTCGCTGAGTGACTCCATGACGGTGCTGTCCGTCACGGGTGACGTTGAGCCGTTGCTGGGATATCCACCTGATGACTTTCTCGCAGGCAGGGTATCCTTCAGGAGCCGGGTTCATGCGGACGATCAGGATATTGCAGAGGTATTGTTTTCGGCTGAGAATAATTCGAGTTCGGGCGAATTTAACATGCGTCTCAGGCAGGCAAACAGCCGTATCCGCTGCGTCAGGGGGCATTACGAAAAACGGCCGGGCGACCCGGGGCCCATCCTCGATTTGTATCTTGAGGATGCCAGAAATCTTGCGCGTGAGGTAGACGGGCAGGCCGCCAATTTCAGAGCCATGATGGAAAATACCGGAGATTACCTTTGTTTCAAGGATCGCCATCATGTGCTGACGGGCGCCAGCCGGGCGCTAGCAGAGTTTGCCGGTGCTGCAGGACACTGGACCGATTTGCCGGGTCAGACCGATTACGATGTTTTTCCGGAGGAGTACGCCGATCTTAACTACCGGCTGGAAAAACAGGTATACGCCTCAGGTACGGCCATCCAGGAGACTCAGGAAAAGTTGGACCGCAACGGCAATCCGCTCTGGGTCGACAACAGGGTCTGCCCGGTACGCAATGAGAGCGGCGAAATCATCGGCCTGTTTTGCAACGCTCGTGATATTACCGAACGCAAACTGGCTGAAAATGAACTGCGCATCGCCGCCGCGGTCGAGTCTCAGGAATCCACCATGATTACCGATGCCGACTGCGTGATCCTGCGGGTCAATCAGGCCTTTACCGATACGACAGGCTATACCTCGGAGGAGGCGGTGGGACAGACGCCGCGCCTGTTGAAATCGGGTCGCCACGATGCGGAGTTCTATCGTGCGATGTGGGAGAGTATTCAGAATGCCGGTACATGGCGGGGAGAAATCTGGAACAGAAGAAAGAACGGCAAGATTTATCCAAAATTGTTGACTGTTTCTGCCGTCACGGCGTCGGACGGGGTCGTCACGCATTATGTCGGATCGCACATCGATATCTCCGACCGCAAGGCAGCGGAAGAAAAAATCAGGCATCTGGCTTACCATGACCAGCTCACGGGGTTGCCCAACCGGCGTTTGCTGCTGGACAGGCTGGGGCATGCGCTGGTTTTTGGTGCACGTAATGGAACGGGAGGCGCGCTGCTGTTTCTTGATCTGGATAATTTCAGAACACTCAACGACACTTCGGGACACAAGATGGGCGACCTGCTGTTGCAGCAGGTCGCGATGCGGCTTGAGACCTGTGTGCGCAAAAGCGACACCGTGGCGCGTCTGGGCGGCGACGAGTTTGTGGTGATGCTCGAAGGTTTGAGTGAACAGGCTCTGGCGGCGGCGGCACAGACGCAAATCGTCGGGGATAAAATCCTGTCCGTGTTCAACAAACCTTTTCAGCTGGCGGAGCACAGCTGCCGCAGCACACCCAGTATCGGTGCCGTGCTGTTCAATCACCATCAACAGGACGAGCTGCTCAAGCAGGCCGATATTGCCATGTATCAGGCCAAGCTGAGTGGCCGCAACACGTTGCGTTTCTTCGACCCGCAGATGCAGGAAGCTGTCAATGCGCGTGCCGCGCTCGAAAATGAACTGGCCGCAGCGCTTGAGAATCAGCAGTTTCAGCTTTACTACCAGATACAGATGGACAGCGAGCGCAAACCACTGGGGGCAGAGGCGCTGATCCGCTGGCTGCATCCTGAACGCGGTCTGGTGTATCCGGCCGAGTTTATCCATCTGGCGGAAGAAACCGGGCTGATTGTGCCCATCGGGCAATGGGTGCTGGAGACGGCTTGCGCGCAACTTAGGGAATGGATGCGGACGGAATTGACCCGTGATCTGGTGCTGTCGGTAAACGTCAGTTCCCAGCAGTTTCGCCAACCCGACTTTGTGACGCAGGTGTTGGCCGTCGTGCAACGCCATGAAATCAATCCGACGCGCCTCAAGCTGGAACTGACTGAAAGCCTGTTGCTGGACAACATCGAGGAGACCATTGCCAACATGAATGTCCTGAAGGGAATCGGTATCCTGTTTTCCATGGACGATTTCGGCACCGGCTATTCATCCTTGCAGTACCTCAAGCGCCTGCCGCTCGATCAGATCAAGATCGATCAGTCGTTCGTGCGCGATATTGCCACCAATGACAGCGACAATGCGATTGTGCACACCATCATTGCGATGGCGAAAAGTCTGAAAATGGACATCATTGCCGAAGGGGTGGAAACCAGACAGCAGCGACAAATCATTCTGGACAACGGCTGCACCCATTATCAGGGGTATCTATTCGGCAAGCCCGTGCCGATAGAGATTTTTGATGAGCTGTTAAAGGAGGGGTGAGCAGGCGCAGCGATTTTATTGAGCAATAATCTGATTTTCAACGGTTTAATAACGACATTTCGGAAATCGTGAATCCGCACGCACTTGAAAAACTGTACGCGCATCTGCACAGCTCGCCAGAGGGGTTGACGCAGGCGGAGGCTATGCGGCGTCAGTCCAGATATGGGGCTAACCGGATCGAGAAGATCGCCGGGCAGTCCATGGCGGGCAGGTTTCTCAGGGAATTCACTCATTTTTTCGCGCTGATTCTGTGGCTGGCGGCAGGTCTGGCCTTCTTTGCAGAGTGGCGAATGCCGGGCCAGGGCATGGACAGATTGGGCTATGCAGTGCTGGGTGTGATTCTGATCAATGGCCTGTTTTCATTCTGGCAGGAGTATCGCGCGGAAAAGGCGCTGGCAGCCTTGGCCAATCTGTTGCCACGTCACACCACTGCGCTGCGCGACGGTCGCACAGTGCAAATGCCGGTGGTCGATCTGGTGCCGGGAGACGTGGTGCTGCTTGCGGCAGGCGACGATGTACCCGCCGATTGCCGTCTGATCGAGGCGTTCGGGGTGCGCGTCAACACGTCCAATCTCACGGGTGAGTCGCTGCCGCAGTCGCGGGATACCGGTGCGTCACTCGATGCGCCGCACTCGCATCGGCGCGATATTCTGCATGCCGGCACTTCGTTGATCTCTGGCGAGGCGCGTGCCATGGTATATGCCATTGGCATGCACACCGAGTTCGGCAATATCGCGCGCCTGACGCAGGTGGTCACTGAGCCGCCATCCCCGCTGCAAAAGGAAATCATGCACTTGTCGAGACTGGTGGCATTGTCCGCCATCCTGCTGGGCGTGGTGTTTTTCTTCATAGGCAGACTGATCGGTCTGTTTTTCTGGGACAACCTGATCTTTGCTATCGGCATCATCATTGCCAACGTGCCGGAAGGGCTGCTGCCCACCGTCACGCTGTCGTTCGCCATGGCAACCCAGCGTATGGCGAAGAAGAATGCCCTGGTGCGTCATCTTCCTGCGGTGGAGACGCTCGGTGCGGCCAGCGTGATATGCAGCGACAAGACCGGTACGCTCACGCAGAACAGGATGAGCATCCGGCAGGTGTTTTATTCGGGCGAGCTGCACGCGCCGGATTCCCTGGCGGCAGCGCAGCCGATGCTGGATGTGATGCGGTATTGCCATGACCTGCATCGTGCAGGGCGGCAGTGGCTGGGCGACCCGATGGAAGTGGCTTTGCTGGATGCGGTGCCGCCCGGCGGTGAGGAATTTAAGCGTCTGGACGAAATCTCGTTCGATACCGAGCGCCGCCGTATGTCGGTGATTTGCAAAACACCCGACGGGCCGCAACTGTATTGCAAGGGGGCGGCGGAATCCGTGTTGCCGCTGTGCAGTGCAGTATGGTTAAAAGGCGGGGTTGAATCTCTCGATGAGGCCGGCAGGAAGAGTCTGTTAGAGGTTCAGGAACAAATGGCCGAGCAGGGGCTACGCGTGCTGGCTCTGGCTTATCGCGCCTTGCCGCCTGACACCGCGCAACGCGAGACGGAACTGATTTTTGCAGGCCTCGTCGGTTTGCGTGATCCGCCGCGTGAGGCAGTTCCTGAGGCGATTCGCATCTGCCACGAGGCCGGCATACGCGTGATCATGGTCACCGGCGATCATCCGCATACCGCCTGTGCGCTGGCGCGCGAAATCGGGCTGGCGCAAAATCCGCTGGCGGTGATCGGCGAACGTCTGCGCCTGATGCCTGATACCGATCTGCAATTGCTGCTCGATGAACCCGAGCTGATTTTTGCCCGGATTGCTGCCGATCAGAAGATGCGCGTCGTGCAGGCGTTGCAGCGCCGTGGCGAAGTCGTCGCGGTGACAGGCGACGGAGTGAATGATGCGCCTGCCTTGAAATGCGCAGACGTCGGAATCGCGATGGGCATCAGCGGCACCGATGTCGCCAAGGAGGCGGCAGACATCATCCTGCTGGATGACAATTTCGCCTCCATCGTCGCGGCGATCGAGGAAGGGCGCGCGGTATATGACAATCTGCGCAAGTTTCTCGTCTATATTATGACCCATAATGTAGCGGAACTCGTGCCTTATCTGGCTTTCGTGCTGTTCCGCATTCCGTTGCCGCTCACGGTGATTCAGATTCTGGCGATCGATCTGGGCACCGATACCCTGCCAGCCTTGGCGCTGGGCGCTGAAAAACCCGACCCGAACACCATGAAACGCCCTCCGCGCCGCCTGAATGAACACATGCTCAACCGGTGGATGATGATGCGCATATACCTGTTTCTAGGTCCGATGGAAGCGGTAGCCGCGATGTCCGCCTATTTCTTCGTGCTGAACAGCGGCGGCTGGCAGTTCGGAAGCCGGCTGGGCCTTCATGAAAATCTCTACCTGCAGGCCACCACGGCATGCCTGTCGGCGATCATCGCGATGCAGGTGGTTAATATTTTTCTGTGCCGGCATCCCAGTCTGTCGGCGTTCAGTCGCAGTCTGCGCCGCAACAACATGATCATTTACGGGATTGTTTTTGAGCTGTCGCTGTTGCTGCTGATCGATTACACGCCGTGGGGCAACGCGCTGTTCGGTACCGCGCCGATAGGAATCGAAGTATGGCTGTACATCATGCTTTTCATGCCCGGCATGTTGCTGCTGGAGGAGCTGCGCAAGTCGCTGGTGCGTAAAATGGGACGGAGTAATGCGCCAGGCAACACGGCGCAGTAGTTTTTAGGTGGCCGATTGCGGTAAGCTATGCGCTTTCCAAAATCGCACAACAGAACAACCATGGCCCAATATGTAATGTCTATGCTCCGCGTGAGCAAAATCGTACCCCCCAAGCGTCAGATCATCAAGGATATTTCGTTAAGCTTTTTCCCTGGCGCCAAGATCGGCCTGCTGGGCCTGAACGGTTCCGGTAAATCCACCGTGCTGCGCATCATGGCAGGTGTGGACAAGGAATACGAAGGTGAAGTGCAACATCTGCCGAACATCCGCATCGGCTATCTGGCGCAGGAGCCGCAGCTCAATCCTGATAATACCGTGCGTCAGGAAGTGGAAGAAGCGCTGGGCGAAGTGATGCAGGCGCAGAAGAAACTGGACGATGTGTATGCCGCCTATGCCGAGGAAGATGCGGATTTCGACGCGCTCGCCGCCGAACAGGCGCGTCTGGAAGGCATCATCGCTGCCGCAGGTTCAGGCTCCGACCAGCTGATGGAAATCGCCGCCGATGCGCTGCGCCTGCCGGAATGGGATGCGCTCATCAGGAATCTGTCCGGCGGTGAGAAGCGCCGTGTCGCACTCTGTAAACTTTTGCTGGACAAGCCGGACATGCTGCTGCTTGATGAACCGACCAACCATCTGGATGCGGAATCGGTGGAATGGCTGGAACAATTCCTGGTGCGCTTCCCCGGCACCGTGGTGGCCGTCACCCATGATCGCTACTTCCTGGATAACGCCGCCGAATGGATACTCGAACTGGATCGCGGTCACGGCATCCCGTGGAAGGGCAATTATTCCAGCTGGCTGGAGCAGAAGGGCGCTCGACTGGAGCAGGAAAGCAAGCAGATTGACGCGCACGCGAAGGCGATGAAGCAGGAGCTGGAATGGGTGCGGCAAAACCCGAAGGGTCGTCAGGCAAAATCCAAGGCGCGTATCGCGAGATTTGAGGAGCTCAATTCGCAGGAACATCAGAAGCGCAACGAGACTCAGGAAATCTTCATTCCGGTCGGCGAACGGCTGGGCAATGAAGTCATCGAATTCGACGGGGTATCCAAGGCCTATGGCGACCGTCTGCTGATCGACAATCTGAGTTTCAAGATACCCCCCGGCGCCATCGTCGGCATCATCGGCCCGAACGGTGCAGGTAAATCGACGCTGTTCCGCATGATTACGGGCAAAGAGCAGCCCGATTCCGGTACGGTGAAGATCGGTTCCACCGTCAAGATCGCACACGTCGATCAGGCGCGCGATTCGCTGGACAACGACAAGACGGTGTTCGATGCCATCTCCGGCGGCAATGAAATTCTCACCGTCGGAAAATACGAAACGCCGGCGCGCGCCTATATCGGACGCTTCAACTTCAAGGGCGGGGATCAGGGCAAGCTGGTCGGCCAGCTCTCAGGCGGAGAGCGCGGACGATTGCATCTGGCGCAAACCCTGATTGCGGGCGGCAATGTGTTGCTGCTGGACGAACCGTCAAACGATCTGGACGTGGAAACCTTGCGCGCGCTGGAAGATGCGCTGCTGGAATTCGCCGGTTGCGTGGCCGTGATCTCCCATGATCGCTGGTTCCTCGACCGTATCGCCACGCATATTCTGGCCTGCGAAGGCGATTCAAAATGGACCTTCTTCGACGGCAACTATCAGGAATATGAAGCCGACAAGCGCAAGCGTCTGGGCGAAGAAGGCGCTAAGCCGAAGCGCATCCGCTACAAGCCGATCAGCCGATAGGTCGTCATTCCGGCGAAAGCCGGAATCCAGTGATTTGCCGGTGGCAGACCGGCAGCTGGTCACCTTCTTTTGCATCGCCAAAAGAAGGTGACTCAAGAAAAGGCGACCCCGGTTTGCCGCGCCTTCGGCGTACCCTCGATAGTCTGCAAACAAGCGGGGCTGCGCAACTCGCACTGGCAGGCCGCAAAATTCGCGACCTGCTGCTGAGCTCAAACAGTGCTCGCCTAAAAGCACCGTCTGTTTGTGGCTATCTTCGGCGGCGCACAGGGGATGGGGGTGGGGGTGGTACTTATTGAGCAACTGGAGGCGAGATGATGAAAGTGATGTTTCGGATAAAGTACAAGTTGCTGGTAGATAACTGGCAACTGTATGATAATTCGAGTTCACCTACTGTTTTGCTTGACGAAAGCTGACCATCATGAAGGCACCCGTTTCCCATTCGAAGGACCCCGACCTGCAAAAAGTGCCTCAGGCATTATTGCGTGCGGCTGAGAAAGCGCGGCAACTCGCCGAGCAAACCGGCACCAGGTTTGTTGTGCGCCCATCGCCCGATAGTGGCAAAACTAAATAACCTGCCTCTCCGCACTTGCGCTGCCTACTAGAGAGTAAGTGAAGTTCAAGTTGTTGTGTCTTAAGCTGACCTGATTAGCCACAATGTTCAGCTTGTGTGGCACAGGCTCACTTATTGAGCTAGTGGGTGTGGATAATAGGCGCATACCGACAAAGGGAGATGCGCGATGGGAATCAACAAGATTCAGTTTCA
>JAJXTL010000171.1 GCA_021783855.1 Pseudomonadota bacterium | reverse complement strand
TGGGTCGAGCCGATCGGAAACTGGGGCGGGGGTTCCGTGCAACTGGTCGAACTGCATACCGAAGAAGAGATCTACGACAATGTGGTTGCGATGTGGGTGCCGCATGAAAAAGCCCGCGCGGGCAATAGCTATCACCTGCGTTACCGCCTGCACTGGCAGGCGGAAGAACCTTTCAAGACCGATCTTGCGCGCTGTGTGGCGACCCGTATCGGACGGGGCGGCGAGTCTGCAAAACGTCCGCCGGGCACGCATAAATTCGAGGTTGAATTCAAAGGAGGGGATCTTGCCAAGCTTGCTCCCGGCATCAGCCCGGAAGCGGTGCTGACTGCCACGGGCGGCAAGATATCGAATGTAATGACCGAAGCGGTTCCCGATGGTGAAGCCGGACGCTGGCGCGCCTTTTTTGATCTGGCCGCGCAAGACACAGTTGAAATCCGCCTTTTTCTTAAGGCTGGCGCACAAACGCTGACCGAGACCTGGCTCTACCAGTTTCACCCTGCCTGATTGCCGGGCAGCACCGAAGCAAGCCATGAGCGCAAGCAGCCTCAAATCGTCATGGTCTGATCGACGCGGGGTCGAGCTGGTGTTTCTGGAGCAGCTTGTAAAATTCGGTGCGATTCCTCTTGGATAACCTGGCCGCCTGCGTGACGTTGCCTTCCGTAATCTTGAGGATGCGGATTAAATACTCCCGTTCAAAACGCTTCTTGCCTTCCTCAAGCGAAAGCAGCATTTCTTCTTCGTGATGAATGGTCTGCTGGACCAGCACGGACGAGATCAGCGGTGTGCTGCAGAGGGCCACGCTTTGTTCGATGACATTCAGAAGCTGTCTGATATTTCCCGGCCACGGTGCTTTGACAAGGGCTTCCATCGCCTCCTGGGAAAATCCGTTGATATTCCGGTTGTATTTTTTGGAGAGCGTCGACAAAAAATGCATGGCGAGCAGCGGAATGTCTTCGCGGCGCTGTGACAAAGGAGGTATGACCAGCTCCACGACATTGAGGCGGTAATAGATGTCTTCGCGGAAGTTACCCGTAGCGATTTCCGCTTTCAGATCGCGATGGGTCGCGGAAATGATGCGCACGTCCAGCGGAACTGCTTGCGTGGCTCCGACGGGGGTCACCTGTTTTTCCTGGAGTACGCGCAGTAATTTGGCCTGCAATGGCAGTGGCATGTCGCCGATTTCATCCAGAAAGACCGTGCCGCCATTTGCGGACTGGAATAATCCCTTGTGATCGCGGACCGCACCGGTGAAAGCGCCCTTGGTATGTCCGAAGAGTTCGGATTCGAGCAGTTGTTCGGGTATGGCGGCACAGTTGATGGCTACAAACTGGCGTTCAGCGCGCGGGCTCGCATGGTGTATGGCGTGCGCAAGCAGTTCTTTGCCGGTTCCGCTGGCGCCTCTGATCAGCACGCTTGCATCGCCATTCGCCACCAGTTTGGCTTTCATCAAAACATCTTCCATGGCGCTGCTCTGGGTGACGATGTTTGCGCGCCAGAGATCAGCCTCTGATTGTTGCGCTGCCGAGGATGAAAATTGCAGCGCTCTTGAGACATGTTCCAGCAGCACTGTGCTGTCGAATGGTTTGGTCAAGTAACCGAACAGGCCGCGCTGTGTTGCGGCAACGGCATCCGGAATGGTGCCATGTGCTGTCAGCATGATGACGGGGAGCGCGGGCATGCTTTTGTGTATGTGCTCAAACAACGCCATGCCATCCATGCCCTGCATGCGCATGTCGGTGATCACGAGCTGGGGTCTTGCCATTTCCAGGGACCTGATGGCAGTCTCTGCACTGTCAGCCGATTCGACCTCGTATCCTGCGGAGGCAAGCCGCATCGACAGCAATTGCAGCAAGTCTGCATCGTCGTCCACGATCAGGATTTTTGCGGGAAGGCGTGCAGTACTCATGGTTGATCCCTGTGCGGCTGATTGATTTCGAAGGCCTTGATCGCGTCTATCTTGCCCTGCAGCGATTTGGAATGCATCTTTTCGCTTGCGAGGGCTTTGCCAAGATCATTCGCGGTTTCATCCGCCTGTTGCTGTTGGGCAAGCAGTGCGCCAAAAAACCGGGCCAGGTCGTGCAGATCGGATGCCGCATCCTGATCTGGCCAGGTTGCAAGCAGATCGCGTGCGGCCGCCGTGTTGTGAAAAGCGGTGTTTGGCAAGGAAAGCAGCATGGCTAGTTTGATGCGTTCGGCATTGTTTGGGTGCTTTGCATAGTTCACGCTGACGGCATTGTATTCGTTGACAATGTCGGGAGAGGCAAGCGCGCTGATGTGGGAATAGTAACGTATGATTTCACCGAGTTTGGAATCTTCCTTGGCGGGCGGGCAGGAAACCATGGTCGCGGTGTGAACGGGCTGCGGGGCAGGCTGTGATGTTGGTGCGGCTGAACATGCGCCAAGCAGGAGCGCCAATATGAGCGGATGCCGTTTAATGATCATCGGGTTATTCATCCTGCAGCAGCGATCGGATTCAATGGGAAGGTTATCCGAAAGCATGTGCCTTCTTCATGTTCTGCCAGTTCGATCGCGCCTCCATGTGCTAACGTGTATTCGCGAGCGATGGACAGGCCCAGCCCCGTTCCTCTGATGTGCGACTGGGGTGCACGGCGGCCTTGATAGAAAGCCTCAAAAATTTTTTCCTTGTCCATGTTGTCTATGCCCGGACCGAAATCGATCACATCCAGCCTCAAGGTGCGATCCCTCTCCGTTGCCCTGATTTTGACCAGTCCTCCGGGCGGGGAATATTTGATCGCATTGGATAAGAGGTTGTCCACAATGGTTCTGAATTTTTGTTCGTCGCAAGTCATCGATATGTCAGGGCAAAGCAGTTCGATCCGCAGCATTTTATTGGTCATGGCCAGATATTGGTCATGCACCACGAGTTCGAGCAAAGGCTTGAGCGCTACTTTTTGTTTGAGGAGCACTACTTTTTCGGATTGAAGCGCACTGAAGTTTAACAGGTCTTCGATGCGTTTTTGCAATTGTATGCTGTTGGTGGCAAGTATCCTGACGATTTCTGCCTGATTTGCGGTAAGCGTGCCGGCAATGCCCTCCGAGAGCAGATTGGCGCCTTCCCGGATTGAGGTGAGCGGGGTCTTGAGTTCATGAGACACATGCTGCAGGAAAGTGGATTTCTGTTCCTCGATTTCCAGAAGGCGCAGGCGCATCCAGTCAAGCCTGTCCCCCAGCTGCTGCAAATCCTGCGGCCCTTCTATCCGCACGGCATTCGATAAATTCCCATTTCCCATGGCGCGGATCACCTCGTCGATTTGCCGTATGGGTCTTGCGATCAATATGGAGAACCCGAAGGCAAGCAGGGTCACAAATGGTATCAGTGCGATCAGCAGCCAGACGATGATCCTGTTTGCCTGATCAGCCATTTCCTGCATTGCGCCCACTTCGCGTTCAATCGGGGCATCCCCGTGATTGAGAAAGCTTTGCGTCGAGTCCATCAGCGGCGAAAAATCGACATGCCATTCGCTTTGATGAGGATGGGTTGAGACATTTTTGAAAATGGCCGAATCGGCTGCATCTATCGTTTGCAAAAGCTCTCCCTGTTTGGGTGTGAGCGGAAGGGTGCTGAGGCTTGCCAGGGTTTCCCTGAACTGTTCGCGGTTCTGGTAATAATTTTTCAGCAAGGAATCGTCAGCCAGAATGGACGACAATTTCACGCTGTGTTCCATCGTCGTCGCGTAGTCGATCAGCAGTCGGCTGAAATGCGCGATGCGTTCGGCCTTGTATACCACCTGGCGGTTCTGCTTTGCGAGTTGGTTGATCGAGGCTGCGCTGTATATGAGCGAAAGCATCAACGGCAGTGAGGCGAGCAGAAAACCCGCCAGAATAAGCCCCGAAAAGGACTTGGGGTGCCATTCTGACAATTTTTTTCTGAGGGTAACCGTGTCGCTCATCTCGGGGTGGGCATGCCAGCAAAAACGGCAATCAATTTGCCGATAATCGCAATTTTACCATTTCCGCTGGCTGAGGTGAGGAGCTGCTAGAGGCTGGATGTTGGGGTAATGCAGGGGGCATCAGTTTATCTGAAGCGGGCGAGCATCGCCCCGATCAGCTTGCTGATCAAGGAATCCTGCTTTTCCCATTCGAAATCGTCCGCAGCTTCTTCATCCTGCAGATGAAGTTCGGAAAGATTTTCTGGTGCGACCGAATAGAGCAGGCCGTGTGAAAATGACTGTTCCATCGCTTATCCTCCACTTGAAACTTGTGCGACTGAATGCAGTATATACGGTAATATTGTTAATGCAAGAGGAGAGTTGATAGAAATCAAACAAATTTTCCCGGAATATGCTAGGCGGGTCGACTCTTGATCACGAGATAGGCGCCCAGAAGACTTTCGATGAGCGCTAGCATTTGTGAAATGCCATGCAGCATCTTGAATCTTGCGGCATAGGCGCTATGCATCACATCCAGCGGCAGGGCTTGCGCCTTCAATCCGTTCATCGCAGGCTCAAAATAGAGCAGCATGATCAAGGTGATCAAAAGCATCAGGCCTGATGTCCGGAACAGTGGCTGCCGCGCCGCTGCCCGCTTATGCCGCCAGAAAAGATATGCGAGCAGATATGCGCCGCAAATCAGGCCGATATCGTGTGTGGCCGAGAACATGTGCCCTGCCAGCCTGCCCGCCAGTTCCCTGTCAGGCTGTCTGTAGAAAAGCACCGGCGCTGCCAGATAGCTGATGGCCCACAGGCTGCCAACCCAGGCAGTGATCGCAAGCGAGGCGAGATGATGGCTGATATTTTTCATGTTGTAATGGTGGCTAAGGCAAACGGCCTGCCGATAGCGTAGCGCAAGTATCGCTTTATTGCACGTCTGCTGGTAGCATGAGGCACGGGGAAGATAATGGGCCAAAGATTTCTGTGCTGACTTTCCCTCCAGCCCAACAGGATAGTCATGACTATTATTCGTCAGCAGGATTTCATAGACAGCATCAAAGATGCATTGCAGTTCATTTCGTATTATCACCCGGCCGATTTCATCCGGGCGCTGGGGGATGCGTATCTGATCGAGCAGTCGCCTGCCGCGAAGGATGCGATGGCGCAGATACTCACCAATTCCCGCATGTGCGCGATGGGCCATCGCCCGATCTGTCAGGATACGGGCATCGTGGTGGCATTCGTCAGGGTGGGCATGCAGGTGCGCTGGGGTGCAAGGCTGGATGTCGCCGAAATGGTCAATGCGGGCGTGCGTCTCGCCTATCTTGATCCGGGCAACGTGTTGCGCGCTTCCATCGTCGCGGACCCTGCAGGGGAGCGCAAGAACACGCGCGATAACACGCCTGCCGTGGTGCATGTCGAACTGGTTCAGGGTGACAAGGTCGAGGTGCGCATCGCAGCCAAGGGCGGGGGGTCGGAAAACAAGGCTGTGATGAAAATGCTGAATCCGGGGGATGATATCGTCGAGTGGGTGCTTCAAAGCGTGGAGGGCATGGGTGCTGGCTGGTGTCCGCCGGGCATGCTGGGCATAGGCATAGGCGGGACGGCGGAAAAGGCCGTGCTGTTGGCCAAGGAGGCCCTGATGCAGCCCATGGATATGCACGAATTGAAGGCGCGCGGGGCGGCCAATCGCATCGAATCGCTGCGCATCAAGTTGTATGACAAGATCAATGCGCTGGGCATCGGTGCGCAGGGGTTGGGCGGGCTGACGACGGTATTGGATGTCAGGATACTGGATTATCCG
>JAJXTL010000170.1 GCA_021783855.1 Pseudomonadota bacterium | reverse complement strand
CGTCGACAAAAAGATTCATCAGCATATCGCGCTCGGCGTTGGTTTCTACCGCCTCCGCAATTACGCGTATATCGAGCTCGTGGGCGATTTTTGCGATCGACTGCACCAGAAATTGGTGGCCCTTGTTGCTGTCCACATCCCGGATGTAACTGCCGTCTATTTTCAGGTAATGTATCTTGAGGTCTCTGAGATAGCTGAATGAAGCAAACCCGCGCCCGCAGTGGTCAACGCCGAATTCGCAACCGTGAGACTGCAGGCGGGTGATGAAATCGCCAACCGCCTCGACATGGTTCACGACATCATATTCTTGAAACTCGAACATCAACTGTTGGGCTCTTGTGCCCAGCGCGCGCAAAATCGCTTCCAGCGTTGCGACAAAACTCTGATCGCGTAGGGAATGTATCGACAGATTGACTGCAAACTTGTCCTCGGAATTGCCGATCAATCTGGACAATTCCACCACGACCAGCCTGTCGAACTGAGCCGAAAATCCAAGGTTTTCGGCCATGGGCATGAATATGCCCGCATTCAGCATATCACCTTCTTCTCCCGGTATCCTGAGCAGGACCTCGCGGTGCAGCAACTCCTCGCTTGAGGCGCTGATGACCGTCTGAAACTGCAACAATATGGATTTTTCTTCGAGCACCTTTTTAAAGTGGTTGCGCCAATTGTTTGCGCCATGTATATGCGGCATCCTGGCAATGGCATCGTCACGCCTGTGCCAGCCCGCCTCGCCCTTGGATTGCGCCGAACGCAGCGCCATGTCCGCTTCTGCAAGAAGCTTGCCGACGTTCATCCCTTTTCGGTAGAGTGCGACGCCAACATGTCCTCTCTCAAACGTGCTTACCCCTGTGATCCGGTGCAGTGCATCCACAAGACGCTGCGCCATGCTTTCGGATGCCTCCAGATCGACATTGGGCATGAACAGCGCGAAGCTGGCGCCCGACATGCGCGCGATCACGCAACCCTGGGCGTCCCTTTCGATTTCCCTCAGTATCTCTGCGGTTTTGACCAGAATCTCATCCCCAGCCTCGAAACCGTGTAGATTGTTATATTCCTTGAAGCGGTCCAGCAGCAGCAGAAAAAGCGTGCCGCTGTAGAACTCTTCTGGATCATGGATCAGATAATCAACCTGCGTGTTGAAGTAATTCCTGTTGCCCAGGCCCGTCACCGTATCCATATAGGTTTCAGCGCGCAGCTTTTCAGTTAATGCGGCCTGCTCCTGGAACATTTGCTTTACCCGGATCGACATCCTGTTCATCACCTCGACCACGCGGCGCAAATCCGTTGTCCAGGGCAGCTTCTGCTGCACCGGATATTCCCTGTTGCTGATTGCATTGGCCTGTTCTTCGACGGTGCGCAGCGAATCAAGCATGAAATGCAAAATGATGAACCCCAGTATCAGCGCGCCTGATCCGATCAATGAAAACCAGGTCAATTCGCCGATGCTGTTGCGCCACAATTGTTCATACGCAAACCCCGGGTGGCTGCTGACATAGACGACTGCTGCCTGCCGCCATCCGGACATGATGAGCGCCTGCGCGCGAGGCGTGTTGAGCGGAATGAGATTGACGAACCATTGCGGCACGCCTTCCACCTTGACTGGCGATATTCGCTGAATCAACAGCTTGCCGTCGGTGGATTTAACGATGATTTCCCGATAATAGCCGCGGTCGAATATCGCATCGACCATCGAACTCATCGTCTCCAGGTCGTTTTCCTTCATGTGCGGCGAGAGTGAAAGGCCGAGCGATGTTGCCGTATCCTGCGCAGATGAGCCCATCTGATCGACAAGGTAATGGCGGGTGTTGTTCACGCTGATCATCGATGCGCCTGCGAACATCAAAAGAAACAGCAGCAGGATGGTCAACAGCAGTTGTCGTCTTAAGGTCATTACATCTCCTTGATGCACTTTAACAAGTCTTTATTCGTTTGCTTCCGCATTCATTTTTCTGATCAGGTCGGTCCAGAGGTGCAGCCTGTCTGATCCGCCGACACGTCTGCCGCCGCCCCTTTCCTTGGCAAGCCATAAGCCGGAGCCGTTGAAGCTGTATATTGGCAGAAGATCATCGCGCGAGGAAGCGGGGAGTATTGCTTTATTCAGATTGTCAAGAACCAGAGGATCGGCATCCGGCGTTTCGTAGTAGGCAAGAACCATGTGCGCAAGATTATATTTCAATGCTTTTACGTAAGTGATTCTGAGTTTTTCCTCGGGGATACCCATTGCAATCAACGTGAAGTATTTCCCTATCGAAAAGTCTTCGCAATCCCCGCCATTGGTCGCCAGCATTTCGACAGGCGTTGCCCAATAGTCATCGACCCCCCAATGCTCAAGATCCGAGACAAACCTGACCTGATTGAAAAAATCATTGGCCAGTTTCAGTTTCTCGGAAACGCTTGCATTCTGACTTGAGTCGATCAATTTTTGCCAGTTGACTACCCGCTGCTTTGCGGAAGTGCCATATTTATTTTCCACGAAAACGATCAACTTATCGCTGATCGCTATCTTCTCTGCGGCATGAAGCGAAACGCCAAAGAGCGATATGAACAACAGAAACCAGGCCGCTTTTTTCCGGAAGCCATTCAAGATCATTGCTCCCGGGCGCTCATGCAGTGCTTGAAATCAAACACCGCGAAGCGGTCCGGCAAATCCTTTCTCGCGCCCTTTATGGTATTCAGCTCGATCATTATTGCATTCATCTCCGCCGCGAATTTTGACGATATTGTAGGCGTTTTGAATGCGGCAGATGCAATTGTTTTTAAAAGAATCGCTGATCGAGTCTGGAAATGACGGTGCTCATAATCGAATTCCAGCAACCTGAATGCATAGAATGCCAGTGCGTTAATGCACTGGCAATCCGTGCTGTAAGCAAGTTTAAAATCCCCTGTCGACCTCTACCCATAAACGGGTGGATGCAGCGCCTGCCAGCAGTATCGGCGTTGCGCCCAGGCGGGCGGCCACATAGGCTTTTGCGCTCCACTGCTTCGGACCCAGCCAGTTGATTCCCGCACCCGCACCCGTCAGGGTTGCATCGTTGACGCCAGCCACCCAGGGATTCTGGTTGACCGTCACATGCGCACTGTCGAAAAACAAGACACCCTGCCAGGGGCCGCCCAGGTCATGGCGCAATTCGGCAGTGCCGAGATATCCTGTATCGCCGGCGATGATGCCCATGTCATAAGCCCTGACCGTGTAAGGTCCACCCAGCGTCATTTTTTCTGCGGTATCGAGATCTTTTGTCGCCCATTGTCCCGACATTGCAAGATATAGCGCGTTGTTGGGCGTTAGGCTCTGCAAGTCGGAAATGCTGGCGTTCCATTTTGAAAAAGTACCCTGTGTCTGCGTGGTTGCGGTATCGGTCAGCTGCGCGGCCATGTTGTCAAAGCCAACCCGGCCTGTCGTCAAGCCGACGCTCCAGATGGTAATGCCACCGGCGCGTCTTGCATCCCCGAAAACGCTGACTGTCTCGTTGTCCAGGTGGCGGTCATCCTTGATGCCGGCAACATCAAGACGATCGCTCAAGCCCTTGTGATCATACTGAACCTGCGCATATAGATTGGCATCCCGACGGCGCATCAATGTCTGCTTCAACCATAGACTTCCAACCTGGGCGGTGCCGTGACCGCCCAGGGTGGAGAAAGAATCTCCCAGGATATAGTGCAAGGCGGACAGCGAACCGCCCAGGTGAGTGCCGCGGCCATCCAGCATGGTGTCGTAAGCGACTCGCCCATAGTTCATGCCTGATCCCGAGGTGAGGCCGGCCAAGGACAGCATGTCGCCATGTTGCATGGGGTCGATGAAATTCACCGTTCCCCCGGCGCGTGCCCGCCCGGTATATTGGTTGCCATAATTGTCGACAGCTGCATTTCCCAGTATAGACGGACCTGCCGTCGTGTCGATCAGCAGGTCCGAGGTTCCGACCGCCTCCCCCGGAATGAGCGTTGCATCGACCAGCACGCCCGGAATATCCGAAAGCAGCAGCAGGCTGTGATCCATGGCCACCTGTTCTACTTCGCCTCCGCTTTTGAGCGGAATCAACGTATCCTGGAGCAGGTTGTCCTTCACATGGCTCTTGTTGTCGAGACTGACCTGTCCATAGCGTGCCTCGATAATTTTGATTTCAACGATGCCGTCATGGATGGTCTGGGGCGGAATGATCGCGCGCGCAAATGGGTAACCGTGCGCATGATAGTAATCGGTGATTCTGGCCGCGATTCCATCCAGATCGGAAAGCTTCAGCATCTTTCCTTCCGCATCCGCAACCAGCGCATGCAGGGTGGCAGTATCGAACAGGATGTTGCCCGTGATCCTGATTGAATTCACCTGGAAAGGTGCGGAAGGCGGCAACTTTTCCCCGCCCTCATGCCTGATTGTCAGTCCGGTCTCGCTGGAAGAAGGCGCCTGTGGTGCAGACTGTATGACCTGCTGCAATATTGAACCTGCATCGGGCATCAGGGGCGCTGCCTGAGCACTGAAGGGCAAGGCAGCCAGCAGCGCCGCGAGCCCAAAGGTATTCTTGATTTCCTGAGTCATGCTTGAGTCCTTTGTCATTATTGTCTCATGGTTTAGTTGGCATCAGGCAATCTCAATCCACCATCTACGATATATAAAGTCGGCCCCACGCCATCCATGGTCACTTTCTTCTTGACGATGACAACGGGGGTGGGTTCGCCACCTGCACCCGTGCTGGAACTCGACAAGACCGTAATGGTCGGGGACAAACCGAGCGGTGCCGGGTGGTTGTTCAGCAGTGCAGCAAGCGTATCCGGATTAGTCGTGGTCGTTGGTGTCGGTGTTGGCGGAGTCTCGGGTGGCGTTGTGATAGGAGCCGCGTTCAGCGTGAGGGCTGTCGCATTTCCAATTGCCTGCGCAAAATTATAATTTGTCGCGGTAAGGCCTGTGCCGTCGATACTATAGTGACCCTGCGGGCTTGAAGCGGTTGCCGGCGTATTCCAAGCCAGTGTTCCGGTCGTGGAATTGACCAGGTTGTCGGTGCTCACAAAACCCATCGCGGATCCCGATAAGCCACTAGGCGTTTGTCCGACCGTGAAGACCGCTGGTGTCGCGGTATATGTCAGGGTGGCCGGTGTGATGTTCGCCGTCAGGCCGGAAGGTTGAGCCGCCGTGTAGTTGCCCGCGTCCGCTCCGCCCAGCGTATAGCCGCTGACCGTGACGGTCTTGCCGGTACCCACGTTCTTGTCCGCGAAGGTGCCGATGCCGGCGCCGCCGAGCGACACCGAGTCGCCGCTCACCAGCCCGCTGAAGGTGATGCCCGCGGTGTTCAGCGTCGCCGCCGTCGTGCCGTCATACACCTTGTTCGACGCCGTGATCCCGCCCAGCGTCAATGCAGCCGGCGTGATATTGGCCGTTGTGGTTGCGGTGGTGTTCACCGTGTAGTTGGCTGCATCTGTGCCGGAGGCCGAGATACCCGAGACGGTGACGGTCTTGCCGTTGCCGACATTCTTGTTGGCGAAGGTGGCGGAGGTATCGGCAAGGTTCACAGTATCGCCACTGATGATGCCGGTGCTGGACAAGGTGGCGGCATCGTTGACATTGCCGTCATAGACCTTGTTTGCGCCTGTTGCATTCACGGTGAGGGCAAGCGGTGTGATATTGGCCGTTGTGGTTGCGGTGGTGTTCACCGTGTAGTTGGCTGCATCTGTGCCGGAGGCCGAGATACCCGAGACGGTGACGGTCTTGCCGTTGCCGACATTCTTGTTGGCGAAGGTGGCGG
>JAJXTL010000169.1 GCA_021783855.1 Pseudomonadota bacterium | reverse complement strand
GCCTGCGACGCTCCAGCAGCTCCCCATCTTTCAGTTTTCTTGCATCAATTTTTTCCATGCACATTTGGCATGTAAAACCATAAAAAGTTCAACTATTTATTGGCCGAATCTATAATATGGAGATATTGCACTGATAGGTGCGGTTGAATATGAAGACAAATTTGCCTGTGACGCAGCACAATATCGATTATGCAGAAAGCCAGGTTTTTGTCACGAAGACCGACACCAGAGGAATAATCACCTACGCGAACGATTCATTTGTGGAGATCAGCGGCTATTCGCGAGAGGAATTGCTCGGGAAGAGTCACAATCTGGTACGTCACCCGGACATGCCCGAATGGGCATTTCGGAGCCTGTGGGATACGGTAAAAAGTAATTATCCGTGGCGTGGCATCGTCAAGAACCGGGCCAAAAATGGAGATCATTACTGGGTGCGCGTCACCGTTTCGCCGATCACGGATCGCGGCACCCTTATCGGGTACATTTCACTCAGGAAAAAACCGACGAACGCCGAAATTTCAGAGGCGGAATCGCTGTATAAATCGGGCAAAGCGCCGTCGGGAAAACTGCCGTTATCCAGGCGATTCCGGAACCTCAGCCTGCAAACCAAGCTTCAGCTCTTGATCCAGCCGGCACTATTGTTGATGCTGGGTATCGGCAGTCTTACCATCGTTGACGACAAAAGATCCGGCATGTTTGATGCCGCCCGGCAACGCACAGAAGGGTTGGCTAACGAGGTTATCGACAGCGCCAACATGTTGATGGTGACGGGACAGATCAGCGACGTCGATACCCGGAAACTATTGATCAGGAAAATCTCCGATTCGGGGAATATTGCCGGGTTGCGTTTGATGCGCACCGAACATGTTGTTAAACAGTTCGGCGCCGGGCTGCCGGAAGAACAAATTCAGGATGATGCGCAGCGCAGTGTCATTGCGAGCAAGCGCCCTTATTACGCGCTCGAAAATCGGGATGGCAAGCATATTTTCCGCGCGCTGACGCCTTATCTTGCCAGTCGCAATTTTCACGGCACGGATTGCATGTCATGCCATCAGGTGGAAGACGGCAGTGTGAGCGGTGTATCCGATATTCAACTTGATTTGAACGCAGAATTTGACGCGTATCATAAAGTGATCGTCGAGCAGGTTTTAATCCAGATTGTCTTTCAGATCGTGCTGTTCTTTTTTATCAGAATGATCGTTCGCCGTTACGTGGTAAAACCAGTCGATGAAATCAAGGCGAATTTGAGCGATGTAGTCAACGGTCATATGTCCGGTCAGGTCGATATTTCAGGCCGCGACGAAATGGGGCAAGTGCTTTGCTCCGTCCAATCGACCAAGGTGCTGCTTGGGTCAATCATCGATCAAATCGCTTCAGTATCCGGTCATATCGACGACCGCGCAAAACAATTGGCGGAAGCGATGACTAAAGTTGCAGAAGGCTCCCGCACTCAGTCGGAGGCCGCGAATGCCATGGCTTCCGCCGTCGAGGAGATGACCGTCAGTATCGATCAGATCGCCGAAAATGCAGGGGAGGTCAGGCGCATTTCGGACAGATCGGCATCGCTGGCGGGCGAGGGCGGCAGGATCGTGCAGAATGTCGTCGATGACATGTCCAGAACCAATCTGGCCGTCATGAATACTGCCAAAACGATGCAGGAATTGGGCGAGCAATCTGACCGGATTCAAAATGTGGTCAAAGTGATCAAGGAAATCGCCGACCAGACCAACCTCCTTGCACTCAATGCAGCGATAGAGGCGGCGCGTGCAGGAGAGCAGGGGCGGGGTTTTGCCGTGGTGGCGGATGAAGTGCGCAAGCTTGCGGAAAAAACCGGGCGCTCGACTCAGGAGATTGCCGGCATGGTTGAGGAGATACGCGGTAGCACCGGCCATGCGATTGCCGACATGGTGGCCACGGTCGAGATGGTCAAGGCAGGTTCCGTACTGGCCAAACGAGCCGGCGGCGCCATTGTGGAAATCAATGACGGCGTGTCTCGTGCGCTCAGCGGTGTCGAGGACATTTCGCAGTCCATCAAGGAGCAGAGCATGGCGAGCCGTGAGATCGCCGTCAACGTGGAAAAGGTCGCGCAAATGTCGGAAGAAAACAGCGCGTCCGTCAGGGAGGTTTTTGGCACAGTGGAAAACCTTGAAGCGCTTTCCAGCACACTCGAACAATCGGTCAGGCATTTTCAGATATAAATGGTGCGGGTGACACTCCTGAATTTAACGATTAAGGTTAATCGGGTTGAGTCAGCCCGGGCGTACGACGATGTTGCCGCCCAGTACCCGTGTCTGACAGGCTTCAGGCGCCGTCCTTGTTTACAATAGCTTGTTGGTGGTTTTTTCCGATGACGGTGTCCGCCTCATAATCGTCGATCCGCTGACATTCATCGATGAAGACTGGGCAATCATCAATCGAGTGATGGTTCGGAGCCGCGCCGATCCGTTCTGCAATAGCACTTCCTGCGCTGCTGATGACAGATGCAGCCACGTCGCCAGCCTGCTTGTCTGCATAGATTCGCTGATATCCTGCCCGAAACGGCACTGGTAAAACCTTTAAATGACTGAGTGCTCAATGCCCGAGTAAACAATTGGGAACCGGGGCGCGAATATCTGCCTGAAATCAGAAGGTGATTTATACCGCCAGTGCGATCGAGGGGGTGAACACTGTGCAAAATTACCAAGAAGCTGGACTCGTTGCAGAGCGTCGATCTCTCCATGTCAACGCCCTGTCGGCCGATTGCAGAGATTGCTTGCAAAGCGCCATTATTATATTTAGCGCTACAAAACAAAGTTTGTTGATTTGTCGTGTTTCTAACCGACAGTGTTTTTTACTGTGTGATATTTTTGTTATATTTTTCAAAAACTTATATTATTAATTCGAGGTGGCGTGAATTTTGCTTATATCCAGTCTGCAAGTGAGGGTTTTGGTAAAGTGGCGCTTATGGCAACTGTCGAAAGTTGTCTCGACCGGGTGGCGCAATTGACGGATAACGTAGTCCGGCAAATCAACTTCTGCTCAGAACCTGAAACTTGTGCCCGCAGAATCAGGCTAAAGTAATGACGGGTGCAGGTGGTAAAAACAACATTTAACCAGTATCTGTCGGAGAGTCATGCGCACAGGGCGTTTGGCTGCGGCAGAATAATTGAAAAGGAAATATCATGGCAATGAAAATTGATCAAGATCTGTGCACCGCTTGTGGTGATTGCGAACCGGATTGTCCAACCGTTTCGATTGCAACTAAAAAAGGCATTACCAAAATCAATGCGGATACCTGTACGGAATGCGAAGGTGAGTATGACACGCCAAAATGTGTGGAACTCTGCCCGATCAAGGGATGTATTATTAAAGCATAGGAACAGCACGGGGCAGTGCACATGTCTGATGCCCTGCCTGTCGCGCAGGCCGTGTTCCTGCACGCCACCGATTAATTTTATGGGCGGTTTGACGATGTATTTGTTGCTGCGCAAGTGATTAATGATACGAAGCTGTCAAACCGTCGTTTAAGGGAACCGCTGATTTATTCGGTTTTGTCGTTCCCGCGTAGGCGGGAATCCAGTTACACAAGGCGCTGGTTCCCCGCTTTTGCGAGCAGCCGCTTCGCGGCTTGCCTGCTTACCCCCTGTGCGGGGAAGACGAATAAATCAGCGGTTCCTAAGCTCCAAACAGATGCAACACTACACTAGCCTGGGCGCACGACGATGTCGCCTCCCAGTACCTGTGCCTGACAGGCAAGTCGGTTGTGGCGTCCGGCCATATTTTCCTGGAGCACCTTGTCTTCCAGTACGGAACGCTCACTCATGTTTTCCATGCCGGACACGACGCGCATCATGCAGGTTCCGCATTCGCCTTCGCGACAACCATAGGTGATGCCGGCGCCGACCTTTTCGGATATCTCGATGAGCCGCGTGCCGGCAGGGACCTTGATGGTAATGCCGATGTTTTCAAAGGTAACGTTTGCTTTAGGCATTTTGTTGCTCCCGGAAAAGTAATTCAGACATGATGCGGTTTTTTACGATGCGCTCAGGCGATGTAAAGGTTGTCGGCGCGTCGATCGCGTCTGGGTCTGCTGGCATCGCGACCGGGCAGGGACGCACAGGACTGTGGCAAATCTCAAGGTCATTCCCGGGTTTTTCATCGTTCAGGCCTATCCATGCGCGAATTTCTTCTGCGTTAAATCCGACACTGGATATGTCGTTCACTTTTAGCAATGGACGGCGTATCAGCAGGGGGTCGCTCAGCATCAGAGTAAGTGCTGTGACTGCGTCGTGATCGGCCGGCTTGATTTCGCCCGATTTGATGCGCGGAGCGGCCGGATTAAACCAGAGGGCTACCGGTAAATCGCCGAAAAACGGGCGCAATTCCTTGCGGCTCCAATTTTCCTGCAACAGGTTTTTAGCCAATACGGTATGGCCGGATGCGGCGAGCCACAACTTTTGCCTGGTGTTGTTGCGGCAACCCGGCTTTTCATAAAACAGTACTGTAGCCATAGTGTTTGTCCCGGTTAATCTGACC
Organism: Pseudomonadota bacterium; assembly: GCA_021783855.1. The sequence goes on along the minus strand of JAJXTL010000169.1, from coordinate 1,250 downwards.
TTGTGGTTTGGCCTGTTCAATCACCCTGATGTTCAAACAGGTCGCGATCGTTCCGGCGCAGAGAGTTTGTCTGCTTAATGTGAAATTCGCGTAGCGATTCGTTTGCCTCCTCTCCCTCCGGGAGAGGATTGAGGTGAGGGAAACGGGCATGGCGAATTTCATCATCAGAGGTGGCTACTAGCCATGCCCGTTAGAAGCAAACTGCGTGCCTGATTGTTGTTTTTTACAATATATTGATTATTATTGATATTTTTTATTTTCTTTTAATTCGAGTGTCAAGAACAGTGCATAGCATTCATGACGCTTGTCATGAAGGCAACAAACTATCTGAGGGTTGAATATTGAACGGGATTGAAAGGTTACCCAGAACCTTGTCTATGCTTGACCTTTTTTTTGACTTTTTCAGCGATATAAGTCTGTAGCCCCGAAGCAGCGCAGTGGAATCCTGGGTTTCGATGTGCCGAGCTTCCCGGGTTTCATTGCATCCGGGCTGTGCGGGCTTTTTTCTGACCGCTTGCCTTGTGTCGATGTTTGACGCGCGCTAGCAATGCGCGTAAATTATGCGCATTGTTCAGGAGAGAATCGTCATGAATACCGTTGCTATTAACAGTACTGCCGCCAAAAAATCGGCGAATCTCAGCATCAACGCTGATCTGCTGCAGCAAGCCAAACAGCTCAATATCAATCTCTCGCAGACACTGGAATTGCAATTGATCGCGCTTGTCCGTCAGGCGAAGCAAAGCCAGTGGCTGGCAGAAAACCGGGATGCGCTGGATGCATACAACCGCCGAATCGAATCAAATGGCCCGTTCAGCGACGGATTGCGAAGATTCTGATGGCGCAGTTCGATGTGTATCTCAATCCGAATAGCGCGACCAGGCAAGCTATTCCTTATCTGCTGGATGTACAGGCGGACTTGCTGGATACGTTGGCAACCCGCGTTGTCGTGCCGCTGGTACGGGCAGAAACAATGGGGCTATCGGCCAGCAAGCTCAATCCGAAATTCACCATCGATGATAACGTAGTTGTGATGTCCAGCGCCGAACTGGCCGGTGTGACGCATCGCTCACTCGGTGAAAAAGTCATTTCGCTGACAGCACAACGCCACGAAATTATCGCCGCGCTGGATTTGCTTTTTACGGGGCGGTTTCAAGCACCAAGTGCAAAAAGTGCTGCGTGATGTAGCTTAAAGTCAAAAGCGTCTGGCATGAACAGTTCTACCGGACATTTGAAACCGAGTGACTTGCGTG
>JAJXTL010000168.1 GCA_021783855.1 Pseudomonadota bacterium | reverse complement strand
AGCCCCACGGTGGGATCGGGTAGTTGGTCCGCACGGCTGCGTTGCGCCAACAGTCGTTGTACTTGCGCTTGCGCTTGCGCCATACCCAGTTCATGGTTGTCGTTCATGATACGCGCCTGCCAAACCGTATAGCTCCCGTCGATGGCCTGCGGGATTTGCAACACAACTTCATCAGGCAGCGGTATCGCAGGGAATTGCTGCTGCAAATCGTTGGCTGCCATTTCCGCGCGCAAGCTGGCCTGCTGCAAAGACACCTGAGCTTGCGCGTGGGCTGCTCGTGCCAGGTTCAATTCCAGCTTGGGCGCATCGCCCGCTTTGACACGCTTGTCTGCCACCTCGACTTGCTGCGCCAAAATATTTGCCTGTTGCTGCCATAGCCCCACTTGGGTCTGTTCGCGCAGCCATGCGAACCAGAAGTGCAACAGCAAACGCCCGGCCTCATGATGCGCATCACCCAAGGCAAAATCCGCGCGGGCCACACTGGCCGCACCGATGTCCTGATCGATACCGACCTTGTTAGGCAAGCGCAACGGACGCTCTATTGCCACATCATATTCCGGGAACGATTGCCCGAGGTACACCATCTGGCGCTGCCCCGCACCGGCGCGCAGAGTGAACTCGTAATTGCCGCTATTCCACTTGAGCTGATTGGCTTGCTCGAGCTTCAAGGTGCTGTGTGCGTTCAATACCATCAGATGATTATCCAACGCGGTGTTGACTTTAACCAAGGGCGGCAAGTCTGGAGGATTGATCGCTGTGGCGGCACTGGCGAAGTGACAGAACAAAGCGAGCCCCAGCAGACCGCTCCTCGCTGAGCGTAGCGGTCGCAGTTTTAGTTGCGGGAACCGCACGGTCCAGCGCTTGCGGGTGTGCCACTTGCTTCTTTCCATTTTCCATTTTTCATTTTCCATTGCCCGTATCATGCCAGCCTCCCGAATTCGATCACCGGCGTGATCCAGTAAGCTATTTCATGATTGGCCTCACTTTCTTTCAAGTGGGCGATGAGTTCGCACGCATCGTTGTGGTTCATTACGGTGACGATCTGCACGCGTTGCGAGCGCCCTCTGACCTGTTCCAGCATGCTGGGCAGCTTTTCCTTCCGGCTGCCGCCTTCGTTGTGCGTCAGGGTAAAACCGCTGACCCATTCGGGATGCTCCAGCAGATGATCGACCAGACGCTCTTCCAGGGAGCGGTGGCAGACCAGCGTCAAACAACAATTCATTTCTTTCATTTTGACTTTCTTGCGCGTTCAAGGCCGAAGCGGCGGTACAGGATGGGCAGCATGATCAGCGTCAGCAATGTCGAGCTGATCAGTCCGCCGGTCACCACGATGGCCAGCGGTTTCTGGATTTCAGAGCCGGGACCGCTGGCAAACAGCACGGGCAACAGGCCAAAGGCCGTGATGCTGGCGGTCATCAGCACCGGGCGCAGGCGTCGTTTGGCACCTTCGAACACCACCTGGTTGATCTCCATTCCCTCACTGTGCAGCTGGTTGAAATAGGACACCATGACCACGCCGTTGAGCACAGCAATGCCCAGCAATGCAATGAAACCGACCGACGCGGGAACCGAGACGTATTCGCCGCTCACCCACAAGGCCAGTATGCCGCCGATCAGCGCGAACGGAATGTTGGTGAGTACCAGTACGGCTTGTCTGACTGAGCCGAAAGTGGCGAACAGCAGCATGAAAATCATACCCAGCGCTACCGGCACCACCATCGCCAGTCGGGCTGCTGCCCGTTGCTGATTCTCGAACTGTCCGCCCCAGGTCAGCCGGTAACCTTCCGGCAGTTTGATTTTTGCAGCTACCGCAGCCTTTGCTTCTTCCACGAAACCGACCAGATCGCGGCCGCGCACATTGCTTTGCACCACCACCATGCGCTGACCGTTCTCCCTGTCTATTTTTACCGGGCCATCGACACGTTCCAGTTTCGCAACTACAGTTAACGGTACGTTTTGCCCGTTGGGTAACGGCAGGGTGAGCGCGGCAAACAGCGCGGGGGATTGCTGTACGTCGGCTTCGCCGCGCACGATGAGCGGTGTGCGGCGACCGTTTTCGATGACCGTGCCTAATTGCTGGCCTTCGATCTGGCTGCGCAAGGCATTGGCGATGTCATCCACGCTCAGGCCTAACCGACCGGCAGCCAGTCGATCGATCACCACGCGGAAGTACTGTACGCCGCTGTTCTTTACGGTGTAGGGATCTTCGTTGCCCCGGATACCTTGCAATACTTTGACCATCTGTTCCGCAGTGTCATTGAGTTTGGTAAGATCGGTGCCGAAAATTTTGATGGCGATGTCGCCGCGCGAGCCGGTGAGCATCTCCGATACGCGCATGGCAATGGGTTGGGTGAAACTGTATTCCACGCCGGGAAAGTTGGCCATGACCGTGCGCACGTTGTCGACGATCTTGTTCTTGTCATGGCTGCGCCACTGATCCTGGGGTTTGAGCACCAGAAAATTATCGGTCTCGTTCAATCCCATCGGGTCAAGGCCGAGTTCATCTGCGCCGGCACGCGAGACGATGCTCCTGATTTCGGGAACGGCCTCAAGTATCGCACGCTGAATGCGCTCGTCCATGATGGCGGTCTGAGCGAGGTTGATGGAAGGTAACTTGGTTACCTGCATGATGAGATCGCCCTCATCCATTTCCGGCATGAACGCTTTGCCGATCAGTGTATAAACGCCGACGCTGATCAGCAACATCAGCAGGGCGGCAATGATCACCACGCGTTCCCTGTTCAGCGCACTTTTCAGCAGCGGTGTGTAGATCGCCATTGCGTGTCGCATCAGCCAGGGTTCCTCATGCCCGGCAGTCTTGATCAGCAGGGAGGAGAGCATCGGTATCACGGTCAGCGACAGCAGCAGCGAACCTGCCAGCGCAAACACGATGGTCAGGGCTACCGGGATGAACAGTTTTCCTTCCAGTCCTTGCAGTGTCAGCAGAGGCAGGAATACGATGATGATGATGGCGACCCCCGCTGCAACCGGCGTGATGACTTCTTTCACCGCGCGGTAGATGATGTGCAGGTGCGGGATGTGTTCCCGCCGGTTGGCCAGATGGTTGATGATGTTCTCCACCACGACCACCGAGCCGTCCACCAGCATGCCGATTGCGATGGCAAGCCCGCCCAGACTCATCAGATTGGCGGACATGCCGAATTGTTGCATCAGAATGAAGGTGATCAGCACTGCAAGCGGCAGGCTTGCGGCCACTACGACGGCTGCACGCAAGTTGCCCAGAAACAGCACCAGCAGGACCACGACCAAAAGAATCGCTTCGGTGAGCGCTTTTGATACGGTACCTATCGCGCGGTCTACCAGCGCGCCCCGGTCATAGAAGACACGCGTGCTGACCCCTCTGGGTAGCATCGGAGCCAGCTCTTTCAGCTTGGCCTGTACGCCGGCGACTACTTTTTGTGCATTCGCGCCGCGCAGGCCCAGCACCAGTCCTTCCACCGCCTCGCCCTTGCCGTCTTTGGTCACAACGCCATAACGCGTCATGCTGCCGATGCGCACCTGGGCTACATCGCCTACCCGTATCGGACTGTCACCGGGGCTTGCGATCACGATGTTGCGCACATCCTGCAGTGTTTTGATGCTGCCCTCGTTACGCACCAGCAGCGCCTCCTCGCCATCGTTGATGCGCCCGGCGCCATCGTTGCGGTTATTGGCTTGTACCGCTTGTTGCAACATGGCAAAAGAGATGCCATGCGAGGCCAGCGCACTGCGGTCCGGCACGATTTCAAAGCTGCGAGCAAGACCACCCAGTGAATTGACATCGGCAACGCCGGGCAGGGTGCGCAGTGCCGGGCGTATCACCCAGTCCAGTATGGTGCGACGCTCTTCCAGTGACACGTTGTCGCCTTCAACGGTGAACATGAACATTTCACCCAGCGGCGTGGTAATGGGGGCCAGGCCGCCGACAGCGGAAACAGGCAAATCTTTTTGCGCGTTATTCAGGCGCTCGGCAACCTGCTGCCTTGCCCAATAGATGTCGGTGCCTTCGTTAAAGTCTATGGTGATATCGGCAATCGCGTATTTGGAAATTGAGCGCATGATGCGCTGATTGGGGATGCCCAGCATTTCAAGTTCGATGGGCGTGACGATGCGTGCCTCGACTTCTTCGGGCGTCATGCCCGGCGCTTTCATGATAATTTTGACTTGTGTCGAGGATACGTCCGGGAATGCGTCGATCGGCAAGTCGCGAAAAGCGGCAATACCGGCGCCGATCAGCAGCAGCGTGAGTGCTGCAACCAGCAAGCGCTGGGTCAGGGCGAATTCAAGCAGTTTTTCGAACATGGTTATTCACCGCCGCCAACGCCTGTCAGGCTGGATTTGAGCGATGAAACGCCATGCACTGCGATTATTTCGTCACCCTTGAGCGGGCCGCTGACCAGACTGTTTTGCGCGCCTTCATTGAGTATGCGTATGGATAGTGCGCGAAATCCCTGTGGGGTCTTTGCGAATATCACGCTGTGCCCATCGATGCGCGAGATCGCGCTGTTGGGGATTTCCCATTGTGCGCCGCTGTTAACCATTGTGCTGATGGCGGCTTCGACGTACTGGCCGGGACGCAGATTTTCAGCACCCTGTAAAATGACGCCGCGCAATAGTATGGTCTGATTGGTGCCGGTCAGGCTGCGACCGATGGCGGTGAGCTTGCCGCTGGCTGCCTGTGTCGGGAGCGAGATTGCAGCACCTATCTTCAGATCGCGGGTGACGGCCAGTGGCGCCTGAATTTCCAAGGCAAGAGAAGCCGGATTGGCAATCTTGAACAGCGGGGTGGCTGCATCGAGACGTTGTCCGGGGCTGGCAGACTTTTCCAGCACTACACCATCGGTTGGCGAAGTCAGAACAAGCAGGCTGTTCAAGCTATTGGCTGATTGCAGTTGTGCAATCGCGCTGTCGGACATTCCTGAAGCACGTAACATCTGGTGGCGTTCTGCTAGGGCTGCCTGGGTTTCAAGTGCCAGTCCCTGTGTGTTGCGATAGCGGCTTTCTGAAATAATGCCGTCCTTGTATAAGGATTCATCGCGCAGCAAGTTGGCGCGCGCGAGTTGGTTTTTCACGGAAGCCTGCACTAAGCCGCGTTGCACTTCTGCCAGCGCCGGGCTTTGCAGCCTTGCAATCACCTGGCCTTTCTTTACGGTATCGCCTACGCCAACCAACGTTTCTTCTATCATCGCTGCCAGCGGAGCGCTGATGACATAGAGTTGATTGCTGGGAATGACCACTAAAGCGGGCAGGCCGGATATTTCACCTTGCTGTTTGTTGGGCAGCGGGACAGTGCTGATGCCGAGGGCTGTAATCTGCTTGGCGCTCAGAGGGATGATGTCGTCCGCAAAGCTGTTGATGGACAGAAAGAGGAGTCCGATAACATATAAAGTGTGCTTCATGGATAACTCCGGTATTTGCTGAATATGCATCTTACTGGTTGCGAGTGGAAAAGACAGCCTATAGTCATGTGTAGCGGTTAAATGGTTCACTCGCAGAGGTGAAATAATATTAAATTAAAATATTAATTGACGACACGCATGTGCTTTGCTATAGTCCGTTTTCTGACGCGGGGTGGAGCAGCTCGGTAGCTCGTCGGGCTCATAACCCGAAGGTCATAGGTTCAAATCCTGTCCCCGCAACCCGAATTTAGTAATAGTTATTGTAGTAAACGTTTCAAGAAGTCGCTTGACAAGATATTAAAAATCTCTACAATGCTGACCTCTTCGCTGACAAGCGAGTCGCTCTTTAAAAAATAAATTAAACAATCGACGAGTGTAGGTACTTGGTTTTCGGGA
>JAJXTL010000034.1 GCA_021783855.1 Pseudomonadota bacterium | reverse complement strand
CAGCAAGGCGCAACTAGCAAAAAGACGTGCGAGGGGTTACCGCAATACTGGGAATTTTATCAACATGATTTACTTTTTGTGCGGCAAAATGAAATTCAGTTACCCACTGTATTTCACATAGAGCCAAAAGGATCAATGGGGTCAGACTCGATTGATTTTTGATCAAGCATACTGTAGCGAATAAAGGCAGTGAACAAAGGGGCCGCTTCCCAATGGCACTAAGTTAATGAAATATATATTTAATATCAATGAGATATGAATATTGTTGAGCGCTGTAATACGCTGTGATTAAAGTACTAAAACCGGACAAAGTACCTTTCTGAAGGAATATTTCCCAGGAGTGGCGTGTTCAAGAGAGGTGGTAAGTTTCCCGTAAAATATAAATTACTTATAAAACATAGTATTATGGCCTGCGTAGTCTTAACTTAGTGCCATTGGGGCCGCTTCCCTTTTTTACAGAGCCCGCCAGCGTAGCCCGGATGCAATGAAATCCGGGAAGCTCGGCACAACCCCGGATTCCGCTGCGCTGCTTCCGGGCTACATGCTGTCACAGACACCGTTAAATACCCGTAAAAAGCAAATCCAGTGCGGCGATAATTTCGTCGCGTTGTGCTGTAAGCGAAACGACTTTTTCGCCGAGTGAGCGATGCGCAAGTTGCGATGAGGGACAGACCCCGATTAATTCGTGACAGACGACAAGATGTAGTTCACGCGTGATGCAGCTCCTGCCGGATGGTTTCCCGGATGACGTCCGCTAATGTCTTACCTTGCACAAACTGTTGCAAAGCCTCATTCATCAATGTCTGATAATTGCTGCCGGTCATTTCGGCGCGCGCTTTGAAAACGGCCAGCGTGGCATTGTCTACGCGCATGGTGATGCGTGACTTGCCGCCTTGAGCGGCTTGCAGTGCTGCCAAAGCAGGGACTGCCGAGACCGGTTTGGCATCTGCAAAATCCATGTCGGCATATTGGTTGAAAACAGGGTCAGAATTGTTGTTCATAGCGTCTCCTTTGTGGCTGATTGGCCTTCCATGCTGAAATCAGGCGGGGATTGTCGCCGCGTAGCGTCCAGACCACGATTAGAATTCGTCCCTTTGCGCCCATGCCCAACGTCACAAAACGCACTTCTCTTTGCGCATCGGCGTCTTCCCTTGTCAGCGCGTAAGGGTCGAGCAGAACAGGTTCGGCTTCAACGAACGTCACGCCGTCATGATTTAGCGGGTTGGAGGCTGCTTTGTCAGATCGAACTCAATTTTCATGCGAGCGATTGTATGCACAAATGAATGCACATGCAATAAATAATAGCCCGCGTAGCCCGGATGCAAAGAAATGAAATCCGGGAAGCTCGGCACAACCCCGGATTCCGCTGCGCTGCTTCCGGGCTACATACTGGCGCAGTGATTTTGTTCTGAAATGCGGCAGGTCTGACGGGCATGGCGATTATGCAACCGCTGATAATGAAATTCGCCATGCCCGTTCCCTCACCCCCGTTCCCCCTCTCCCGGAGAGCGAGGGGTACGGTTCGTCGCTTCGCGACTTTCACCTTAAAAGCACTTGCAGGTTTTGAATGATGGGCTGATAATTCTTACATATTTGTAATCGATACCATGGAGGTAAGAATGCACGCCGCAACACTCACTGAAAAATTTCAGATCGGTATTCCCAAGGCTTTCAGGGAAGCCTTGCATCTCAAGGCTGGTCAGCAGTTCGCCTTTATCGCCAGGGGCGACAGCATCGTGATGGTGCCCAAACGCAGCTTGACCGAGATGCGTGGATCGCTGTCAGGCGCGAACACCGACGACGTGCGCGATCGCACGGAGCGCCTCTGATGCATGTCGTCGATACTAGCGGCTGGATCGAGTGGCTGGTTGACGGAAAACTGGCGGAAAACTTCGCGCCCGGTCTTTCCGATACCGGCAACCTGATTGTACCTACGCTGGTGCAGTTTGAACTTTACAAGTGGACGATGCGTGAGCGCGATGAAGCAACGGCGCTGGGTGTGATCGGCCTCACCGAAGCCGCTCTGGTGCAAGTGCTCGATACGCGTATTGCGTTGCTGGCGGCTGAACTTGGGACGCAACATAAACTGGCGATGGCGGACGCGATAATTTACGCCACGGCGCGTGCTGCGGGCGGCTTGCTTTATACGTCTGATGCGCATTTTTCAGGATTGCCGGGCGTGTGTTACTGGCAAAAACAGGCGTAGCGTTTCTGTCAGATTTGAATTCCTGATGCAAGGGCAGGTTGCTGTCCGTATAATCCGGCCATTATAAATTCAAACGATAGTTCATCATGCTCTGGCTCAAGGCTTTTCACATCATCATGGTGGTTTCCTGGTTTGCCGGACTGTTCTATCTGCCGCGCCTGTTCGTCAACCACGCGATGGCAACGGAACCTGCCGAGATTGCGCGTCTGAAGCTGATGGAAGGCAAGCTGTACCGCTTCGTCACGCCGATTGCCTGGCTGGCCATCGCCTCAGGACTGGGTCTGTGGTTTATCTACGGTTTTTCCGGCGGATGGCTGCATGCCAAGGTGTTTCTGGTGGTGCTGCTCTATGGCTACCATCATTACTGCGGCAGACTGGTCAAGCGATTCGCGGCGGACGAGAATGTAAGAAATCATGTTTTTTACCGATTTTTCAACGAGATACCCGTGCTTATTCTGACCGCTGTGGTCATCCTTGTAACTGTTAAGCCTTTTTAACGGGCAAGATGAAGATGCTACTCCTAATAATAAACTCGCCATGCCCGGAACCCTCGCTTCGCCCTCCCTCACCCAAACCCTCTCCCGGAGGGAGAGGGGACGAACGAATCGCTATGCGAGTTTTACTTTAAAGATATTTATATGACCGATTTTTTTGCTCCCTGCCCGCGCGGCCTGGAAAAAGTATTATTTAGCGACCTGGAAACAATGGGCGCACAGAATGTGCGCACCACCGAAGGCGGCGTGCACTTCTCCGGTGACTGGGCGTTGTGTTATCGCGTCAATCTGGAGAACCGTGTCGCCAGCCGCGTGCTGTGGCGCGTCAAGGAAACCTGGTATCGCACCGAGCAGGATATTTACAAGGCGGTTTTCGATTTGCAGTGGCAGCGCTGGTTTAATGTCAGCCACACGATCAGGGTGAATACCACCGCGATACGCTGTGCGCTCAAAAGCCTGGAGTTCATCACGCTGCTGGTCAAGGACGCGGTGTGCGACCGTTTCCGCGCGCATTGCGACGAGCGACCCAGCGTGGATACGCTGGACCCGGACGTGCGCATCCATGTGTATATCGAAGACGAAAAGCTGATGCTCTACCTTGATACCTCGGGGGATGCGCTTTTCAAACGCGGCATCCGTCAGCACACCAATATCGCGCCGATCAGGGAAAATCTGGCGGCAGGGATTTTGCGTCTGTCCGGCTGGCAGCCCGGCACGCCGCTGCTCGACCCGATGTGCGGCAGCGGTACGTTTCTGATCGAAGCGGTGCAGATGGCGCTGAATATACAGCCCGGCATCGCGCGCAGTTTTGCCTTCGAGAAGCTGCTCAATTTTGACAAGCCTGCGTGGCAGGCAATGCGCGAGGTGGCCATCGCGGCACAATTACCGCCCGAACCGCTGGAAATCTATGGCAGCGACCTGTATGGCGATGCGATGAAAACCGCCTGGCGCAACCTGAACGACGCGGGACTGTCGGAATGCGTGGAACTCAATCAGGCGAACATTCTGGAAATCTCCGCCCCCGCAGATCACGGCATCCTGGTGGCGAACCTGCCCTACGGCGAGCGCATGGGCGAGCTGGATGAACTGGCCGAGCTCTATCCGAAACTGGGTGACGCACTGAAGAAAAAATTCGGCGGCTGGACGGCCTATCTGTTCACTGCCGACAAGGCGATTCTGAAGCTGATGCGCTTGTCGCCCTCGAAGCGTACCCCGCTGTTCAACGGCGCGATCGAATGCCGGTTACTGGAATACAAGATCGTCTCGGGAAGTAACCGGCCGAGCAAATAGCTGGCGGTCTGCACCGGCACACAATTACACGATTTCAGAGAAATGCGCCCGGTGAAATCGCGAAGCGCATTGCCAGCGCCTTGGCCTGGCGCGCGTTGATCTCGCGTTTTCCGTTCAGAATTTCGCTGACCACTGACTGGCTGCCCAATTCGCCTGCCAGATCCTTCTGTTGCAAGTTGTTTTGCTCCATCAGCAACCGCAGCACGTCGCGCGGCGGGGCATCGCTGATGGGGAAATGGCGAACTTCGTAAGCGGCGATGAGGTCACCCACTATTTCCAGCAGGTCAGCCAGCGGATGTACTTCTTCGTCACCGATTTCATCCAGTAGGCTGTTCATCAAATTTACCATCTGATCGTATTGCGCCGGGTTGTGTATCGGTGAGAGGCCGAGACGATGCTTAAGATCACCCCAGATTTGCACGATTGAACCAGCATCAACCGTTAGACCTGACTTTTTGATTTGCATAAGGCTCATTTGTTGTTCCTTTTTCGTTGCAGCCTGTTCCAGTTATCATATTCAGCGTGGATGAACACGTGTCTGATATACACACGGCTTCGGTTAAAATGAATCACAGCAATGACCCTGAAACCCGCGCCGACATCAAATACTACAAATTCCCCTGCCTTGTCCGCAGAATTGAAAGTGTTGCGAATATCAGCGAAGGTGCTCCATGATGCATGCTCGACCGTTTTATGCCAGGCTTCCATTGGGTTTTTGGCGGGTGGATGACGGTGCCAGAAATCGACCAATATTTTGCGCGATATGATGTGCATGCCACATCATATCGCAATTAGCGATACAGTCAAGTTGCTTACCGGTACAGCTCTAAAACGTCTGTAGTTATCGCTTTTTTAATCTGGACATACAGTATCCGAATTATCTGTTATAGTGCGGCCTATGGCTACTTTCGGTAAAGGTGTTGAGTACGCGTTGCATTGTCTGCTTTATTTGCCGGACAGGCCCGGTGCTGCCACCCTGACGGTGGGGGATATTGCAAAATTTCAGGGTGTATCTGAAACCTATCTGGCTAAAATCTTTACAAAACTCAAAAAAGCCGGGTTGGTTCGTTCATCGATTGGCGCACAGGGCGGCTATGAGCTTGCAAGACCCGCAGGGCAGATCAGTTTTTGGGATGTCGTGGTGGCCGTGGAAGGCAGGCTCAACCTTTTTGAATGCCGCAATATTCGTTCCGGTAGTGCGATATACCGGGATGATCCTGTCAAGCCGGACTGGCTAGTGTCCGGGCCCTGTGAAATCCATAAAGTCATGCTGGATGTGGAGGCGCAAATTAAAGTGAGCCTGCAGGCTAAAACGCTGGCCTGGCTGGCCCAGGAAGTCGGTAAAAAAGTCCCCAGCCAAGAAATGGAAAAAGTTGCCCTGTGGTTTTTGAACGGAGAAGCGCGTAAGTAAAATTTTTTGGAATAAATTGCGATATTAGTTATCGTCTTTATCTTTAATAAGGAGAAAAAATGAAACATTTGATTATTATCGGCGGTGGATTTGCAGGATTCTGGAGCGCGATCAGCGCGATCAGGCAAGCGCGGGCGCTGGGGAAAACCGAAGAACTGAAAATCACGCTGATTTCAAAAGATGAGTATCACGCGATTCGGCCGCGATTTTATGAAAGCAACCTTGCAGGTATAAGGGTGCCGTTGCGCAACTATCTCTCACCGTTGAATATCGACTTGATCGTGGGTGAAGTGTCCGGGATTGATGCGGAAAACAGGCGTGTTACGTTGAAAAATACGACAGAGGGGATTGTTTACGATAGTCTGATTCTCGCCGCAGGCAGCCGCTTAAAGGCAGACGAAATTTCGGGTTATGAGCGGGCGTTCAGTGTGGATACCTTTGAGGATGCATCGAAACTGGATCGGCACATCCGCAATCTGGCGGCTGATGGTTTTCGCACACAGGCCTCGCGTAACCTTGTCGTGCTGGGTGGCGGTTTTACGGGGCTGGAAATGGTCACAGCATTGCCGCACAGGCTGCGTCAGTACGCGCCGGCCGGAACGCAGTTCAACTATTTTTTGATCGAGCGTTCGATCAGTCTAGCCGCTAATTATTCCATCGAAGCAAGACAGTATATTGAAGTGCAGCTCGCAGAGGCCGGTATAGAGCTGCTGCTTGGTGATGAAATCGCAAGGATTGAAGCGGGAAAGGCCACATTGAAATCGGGCAAGGCGATTGAGACCGATACGGTGATCTGGACTGCGGGACTGGAAGCAAGTCCGCTGACGGAGGGTTTTAAGTGTGAGCGGGATGGGCTTGGCCGCCTGAGCGTTGATACCTTTCTGCGTCTGCCTGACTATGATAATGTATTTGCTGCGGGCGATGTCGCCAGGATTTTAGTGGATGAGAAAAACTATGCCGTGATGTCTTGTCAGCATGCGATACCGCAGGGTAAATTTGCGGGAAACAATGCCGTCAATCAGCTGTTTGGCAAGGAGATGAAGCCCTATTCGCAGCCACGATATGCGACTTGCCTGGACTTGGGGGCTGAAACCGCCCTATTTACAACGGGCTGGAAGCGCGAGATCAAACTATTGGGCGCTGAGGCGAAGGCGCTTAAAAATCAGATCGTTACCCAATGGATTTATCCGGCTCAGGACATTGAAGAGACAATCAGAATGTCGGTGCCGGAAGTGCTGATATAGGGGTAAGTGTTCGTAGTGTCGGACAGTTTAACGTTCCATGTATTTGCATAACCCGCTGCTTGCGGGTTATGCAAGTAAGCGTAGGGTGCATTCCATGCACCAAATTGTCGCAAACCAAGGCGGTTCAAGCTTGAGTGCCTTGGTTTGCATCGAGTCTAGATTGAACATGACTATGTCACAGTTAATTGTTGAACATCGGGTAGGGTGGATAAAGCGCAAGCGCGTATCCACCACGCACCATTGCTTTTCGGTGCAAACGCTACGCTTTTTCCACCCTGCAAATAACACATAAATTCATGTTGTTACGCAACACCAATAAGTAACTGTGACATAGCCTTGAACATTGTGTCAGTTTTTTAATTCACGCAGCGTCACATTGATGTGCGCCTGACGATCTCAAGCGACCGAGATGCAGCGATCAAATGAGCGACATTTTTAATCAGTTCCTCGACGAAACCTGCTGTGACATCGAGTTCACCTTCATATTCGGCAAGATTCCGTTTGTTGTGCGCCTGGTTGAGCAGGAGCCACTGTTCCGGCGTGAATCCAAGTGTATGTTCCAGGCATTGAAATACCAGATAGCGATTTTCGCTGCGATAACCATGCCAACGCAGTGCAGACAATGCGGCTGCATGTGCTGCATTATAGGCAAGATCACAGCGGCTTTCCAATGAGAGGATAGGTTGTCTGGCATCCTTTAATCGAACAGTAGCGGAGTGCAACAAGCCCGCTCTTTCACGTGCATCAGGCGGTTCAGCCTTGAGCTTGCCGATGCGCGCCAGATTCGCCAGTGGAACTGAGTTTTGCAATATCATGTTCCGATCCTTTGACAAAGATTTTAGGCTGTTCCAGCACGCGCATGATAAACGATTTACCATCGCGTACACGTTGCGCAAATTCGTCTGGCGTATAGAGTGTCGGGTTTACCACGCGACCCAGCTGCGTATGGGTTGGTAACAGGGCCTCAAGCAATTGCACATTTGACGGTAGCGCACCGACCACCAGCAAATCAATATCACTGCCGGCCTGCTCAGTGCCTTTGGCCAGCGAACCGTAGACAAATGCTAGTTCAACTTGTGACCACAGCGGTTGGAGCGCGACGCGCAACACATCGACCACGCCGAAGGTTTTCAGGACGATGCCACGCAACTCTGAATAAATCGGTGCGTCGTGATTAGCCTGGTAATGTTTTTGATTGCCGACTCGCCGCACTGTCACTAAGGCGGCTGCTTCCAGTCGCGCTAATTCGCGTTGCACGCCACCTGAGCCCGACGCCACCAATGAGATTATTTCATTGGCGTAGAACGAACGGTGTGGCTGACCAAACAGCACCGCCAGTACCCGCTGTTGTGTCTTTGTAAACAATGCATCTGCATAAATACCCATAACGGGCATGTTAAAACCCAATAAAGGTATTGTCAAGTCGAGACTAACCTCGGGTGTTACTGGACAGGGCAGCGGCGTGGCAAATTTGTTGCAAGGGAAGTCAGTGGCGGCACGCCGCCACATTCCATGCCTGATCAGGTCGTGGTTTTGGGCGCGAAAGTGAAGGCGTCCGAGAAGAAGGCCTCGTTCGGCAAACCGCGCTCGGCGGTGAAGTCGGTATGCGCGGCTTCGACGACGACGGGCGCGCCGCACACGTAAACTTCGTGCGCGGACAGGTCGCTGTAGTCTTCCATCACGGCGCGGTGCACGAAGCCTGTGCGGCCGCACCACGCATCTTCCGGTACGGCATCGGAGAGCACCGGGGTGAAAACGATTCCTTGTGATTCCCAATGTTTAGCCATCTCCAGCATGTACAGATCGGACAGACGGCGCGCGCCCCAGTAGAAATGCATCGGCCGTTTCATGCCGATATACAGCGCGTGTTCGATGATCGCCTTGATCGGCGCAAAGCCGGTGCCGGAGGCTACAAAGATGATCGGTTTTTCGGTATCTTCGCGCAGGAAAAAAGTGCCCAGCGGACCCTTGAAGCGCAGGATGTCGCGCTCTTTCATTTCCTCGAATACATGGTGCGTGAAGGCGCCGCCCGTGATGTTGCGGATATGCAGTTCCAGAAATTCATCGTTATGCGGGGCATTGGCCAGCGAAAAGCTGCGCGGCTTTTGTTCCTTGAGCAGGATGTCGATGTATTGTCCGGCCAGAAATTGCAGCCGCTCATTGGCGGGCAGCTTGAGTTTCAGCACCATCACGTCAATTGCCGGCTTTTCCATGCTGTGCACGCGGCAGGGCATGGTCTTGACCTGTATATCCTTGACCGCACTGATCTCCTTGCATTCGATCACCATATCCGACAGCGGTGTGGCGCAGCAGAACAGCGCCATGCCGGCAGCCTTTTCAGCGTCAGTCAGTGTGCTGTCCTGATGCTTGCCATAATCCACCTGCCCTGACATAACACGTCCCTTGCACGCGCCGCATACGCCGTCACGGCAACTGTAGGGCAGGGCATAACCGTGCCTGAGTGCGGCTTCGAGCAGAGTTTCATGCTCCTCGATAGAAAACTGGTGGCCGCTGGGCAGTATGGTGGTTTGATAAGTCATGATCTGTGCCGGTAAGACGTTACGCGAAAGTGCGAATTTTAACGCATAATTCACCTATGAAACGAATTCTCATTATCGGTTGCGGTAACGTGGCGCAGCGAACCATCCCGCGGCTCACTGAGCACTATCGCGTTTATGCCCTGGTGCGTAATCCCGCCTACGGAGAAAAATTGCGAAAACTGGGCGTGACGCCGCTGACGGGCGACCTGGATAAACGCACAAGCCTCACGCGCATCGCAGGTCTTGCCGATGCGGTATTGCATTTTGCTCCTCCACCCTCCACCGATTCCTCCCTTCCCCCCTTCGGCAAAGGGGGAAAAATTGACGTGCGCACTCGCAATCTGTTAAGTGTCCTGTCGCAAGCTAAGCTACCGGCGCGGCTGGTGTATATCAGCACCAGCGGCGTGTATGGCGATTGCGGCGGTGCATGGGTGAGCGAGACGGGGCCTGTAAATGCGCAATCTGCGCGTGCGCAAAGACGCTTGGATGCAGAACAGCAGATACGCGACTGGGCGCGGCGCAATAAGGTGTGTGCAAGTATTTTGCGTGTGCCGGGCATATATGCCGACGACCGTCTGCCGCTTGAGCGCCTCAAATCGGGTGCACCGTGCATTGTGGATGCGGAAGACAGCTATACCAATCATATTCACGCGGACGATCTGGCGAGGATTGCGGTGGCGGCGCTGAACCGGGCGTCATCGTGTCGCATTTATCACGCCAGCGACGACAGTCAGCTGAAGATGGGCGGGTATTTCGATGCGGTAGCGGATGCTTTCGATTTGCCGCGTTCGCCGCGCCTGCATCGAAGCGATGTGCAGTCAGCCGTATCGCCGGTGATGTACTCGTTCATGAACGAATCGAGAAGGCTGAACAATCGCCGTATGAAGCTCGAATTGAAAGTCAGGTTGCAGTATCCAACCGTAGCAGATTTTCTTGCAGAAATAACAAGGCCTGTCCTGAGCTTGTCGAAGTGGCCTGTCCTGAGCTAAGTCGAAGGACCTGTCCTGAGCTTGTCGAAGCGGCCTGTCCTGAGCTAAGTCGAAGGGCCGGATTCTCTCGTTCCCACGCGCTGCGTGGGAACGAAATGTAAGCGCGCCGCGCAAGGACTACGCTCCCACGCAGCGCGTGGGAGCGAGCAAATACGCTGGGATTTTAGCTCTCAAAAAACAAGGCCGGATTAGCTCCGGCCCTGTTTTTTACTGGATCACCGCCTGATGAAACAACTAAGTATTGACTAAGCAATCAAAAAACGATTGCCAAGTCACTACTTATGCGCGGGGATGACACTATCGTGTCAACTTGCGCGCATTTCCAGCATCAGGTGATTGATGCGCTTGACGAAACCGGCAGGATCGTCAAGCTGTCCGCCTTCGGCCAGCAAGGCCTGATCGAACAACACGGCCGCCCAGTCATCGAAGTGCTGCGTTTCTTCTTTCAGACGGATCACTACAGGATGTTGCGGGTTGATTTCCAGGAACGGCTGAGACTCCGGGATTTTCTGACCGGCGGCTTTCAGCATGCGCGCCATGTTGCCGCTCATGTCCTCTTCGTCCGCCACCAGACACGCAGGCGAATCGGTCAGGCGATGCGTGATACGCACATCCTTGACGCGCCCGTCGAGGCTGGTCTTGATCTTGTCGGTCAGCTCCTTGTACTCGGTGGCCTGCTTTTCCTGATCCTGTTTTTCGGCTTCATCTTCGAGTGCGCCCAGATCCAGCCCGCCTTTGGCAACCGACACCAGTGATTTTTCCTTGAATTCGGTCACAGCGCCCACGACCCATTCGTCCACGCGGGCCGAGAGCAGCAGCACTTCGATGCCCTTCTTGCGGAACACCTCCAGATGCGGGCTGTTCTTCGCCGCGTTGAACGTCTCGGCCGTGATGAAGTAAATCTTGTCCTGACCTTCCTTCATGCGGCCGATGTAGTCAGACAACGATACCGTCTCGGCTGACGTGTCGGTATGGGTCGAAGCGAAACGCAATAAGCCTGCGATTTTTTCCTTGTTGGCGAAATCCTGACCTGCGCCTTCCTTGATCACCTGACCGAATTCACCCCAGAATTTGGCGTATTTTTCGGTATCGTTGGCCGCCATATCTTCCAGCAGTCCCAGCACCTTTTTGGTGCAGCCTTCGCGAATCGCCTTGATATCACGGGATTCCTGCAGAATCTCGCGCGATACGTTCAGCGGCAGGTTGTTGGAATCCACGACGCCGCGCACAAAGCGCAGATAGGAAGGCAGCAGCTGTTCCGCGTCGTCCATGATGAAGACGCGCTTCACGTACAGCTTAATGCCGTGCTGCGCCTTGTGGTCCCACATGTCGAACGGTGCACGACCCGGGATGTAGAGCAACTGGGTGTATTCCTGACGACCTTCGACACGCGCGTGCGTCCAGGCCAGCGGATCATCGTAATCATGGCCGACATGCTTGTAGAACGCCTTGTATTCGTCGTCGGTGATTTCGCTCTTTGAACGCGCCCACAAGGCGGACGCCTGATTGACGGTCTCGTCTTCTTCTGTAACGATTTGTTCACCGTCTTTCCACTCCTCCTTTTTCATCACAATAGGCTGAACGATGTGATCGGAATATTTGCGGATGATGGAGCGAACCTTATGGCCTGAGAGCAGATCGTCCTGATCTTCTCTGAGATGCAGCGTGATGGTGGTGCCGCGCTGTGTTTTGTCAACCATTTCGATGGAGAATTCGCCGCCGCCATCCGACTCCCAGGATACACCCTGGTCGGTATTTTCACCGGCGCGGCGGGTGGTCACCACAACCTTGTCGGCCACGATAAACGCGGAATAAAAGCCCACGCCGAACTGACCGATCAGCCCGGCATCTTTTTGCTGGTCGCCGGAAAGCTTGGAGAAGAATTCGCGCGTACCGGATTTGGCAATGGTGCCCAGATTGTTGATCACTTCGTCGCGATTCATGCCGATGCCATTGTCGCTGATGGTCAGCGTGCGCGCTTCCTTGTCGTAGCCGATGCGGATCTGCAAGTCGGAATCGTTCTCGAACATCGCATCATTGTGTAATCCTTCAAATCTCAACTTGTCGCAGGCATCCGATGCATTGGATACCAGTTCGCGCAGGAAGATTTCGCGGTTGGAATACAGGGAGTGAATCATCAATTGCAGAAGCTGTTTAACTTCGGTCTGAAATCCCATGGTTTCGCGGTTAGTGCTCTCAGTCATGACTGTCCTTTTTACGATTAAAGAGAATGGCGAGTAAGTGGGGCGGATTTGCAGAATTTCAAGACCTGAATTGCGCGTATACGCGCGGCTGGAATGGCCGCGAACAGGTCAAACTGAAATTCAATGGTGGTCAGACGTAAAAAAGGGCACCCTGAGGTGCCCTTGAAGTGGAGCCATGAAGGCTCCGGGAGGGTAAGATTTAAGCGTTGTAAGCGCGCTCGCCGTGAGACGAGATATCCAGACCTTCGCGCTCTTCTTCTTCGGTGACACGCAGACCCACAGTCAGATCAACGATCTTGTAGCAGATGAAGGCGGCTACGCCCGACCAGACCAGCGTAGTCAGCACAGCCTGAGCCTGTATCCACAATTGCGGGCCCATGTCAGTGTTTACAACCGTATTGGCCACGTAATCGGAGATACCGGTACCACCCAGACTCCAGTTATTGAATATGCCGGTCAGCAACGCGCCCAGGATACCGCCGACGCCATGCACACCGAACACATCCAGCGCATCATCCGCTCTCAACAGTTTCTTCAGGCCAGTCACACCCCAGAAGCACACCACACCTGCCAGCGCACCGATCACCAGACCGCCGCCGACCCCTACCCAGCCGCAGGCCGGTGTGATGGCAACCAATCCTGCAACCGCGCCGGAAGCCGCACCCAACATACTGGGCTTGCCCTTAATCATCCATTCGGCAGCCAGCCAGGTCAATACAGCAGCTGCAGTTGCGATCAGCGTGTTCGCAAAAGCCAGAGTAGCCGTACCGCCTGCTTCCAGCGCAGAGCCTGCGTTGAAACCGAACCAACCCACCCACAGCAGGGATGCACCTATCATGGTCATGACCAGATTATGCGGAGCCATCGGTTCCTTGCCGTAACCTACACGTTTGCCTATTACTATTGCACCGACCAGACCCGCAATCGCGGCGTTGATATGCACCACGGTACCGCCGGCAAAGTCCAATGCACCCTTCTGGAACAACCAGCCGCCTTTTGCAGTTTCACTGGCAAGAGTAGCCGCATCCTTGATGACATCGGGACCTGTCCAGAACCACACCATGTGGGCGATCGGCAAGTAAGCGAAAGTAAACCAAAGCGCAGAGAACAACATCACGGCGCCGAATTTCATGCGTTCGGCAAAGGCACCCACAACCAGTGCCACGGTGATCGCAGCGAAGGTAGCCTGAAACGCCATGAAAATGAATTCCGGGATAACCACGCCTTTGCTGAAGGTTGCAGCATTGGCGACACTGCCCGTTGCAGAATCAAAGATACCTTTCAGCAACAGCCTGTCAAAGCCGCCGATGAACGGACTCAGCACACCACTGCCCTCGGTAAACGCCAGCGAATAACCGTAGACCGCCCAGAGCACGGTAATCAGCGCGAAGATACTGAATACTTGCATCAGCATCGACAGCATGTTCTTGCTGCGCACCAGGCCACCGTAAAACAGCGCAAGTCCCGGCACTGACATCATGATAACCAGCAATGTCGCGACGATCATCCAGGAAGTATCGCCCTTGTTTGGCACCTCGGCTGCAACAGCTGCAACAGCGGAGGCTGCAACAACTGCAACGGCAGGAGCGGCAGCAACTGCGGATGCTGCGGCAGGTACCGCCGATGCCGCGTCATCTGCAAAGCTTTGCGCCGACAGGCCGCAAAGTGTGGCCAGCAACATCAATGAAGCAATGAGTTTTTGCATGTCTATCTCCTTAAAGCGCCTCCGGACCGGTTTCACCGGTGCGGATACGAATTACTTGTTCAAGGTTCTGCACGAAGATTTTGCCATCGCCGATCTTGCCCGTCTGTGCGGCTTTCTCGATCACTTCAAGCACCCGATCCAGCTGGTCTGCGCCTATCGCCGCTTCCAGCTTGATCTTGGGCAGAAAATCCACCACATACTCGGCACCGCGATACAACTCGGTGTGCCCCTTTTGCCGCCCGAAGCCCTTGACCTCGGTAACCGTGATGCCTTGCACGCCGATGGCGGACAGAGCCTCACGCACTTCGTCAAGCTTGAACGGCTTGATAATTGCTGTGACCATTTTCATTTCAATCTCCTCTGGTTCCTGTTAGGCTAGAATTGGTAGACTGCTTCCAGCGCATAAGAGTGTTGGGTATTGCTCACACCGCCATTGCTCATCACGAATGCATTCTGAGTTGATTTATCAAAACGCACTTCACCGCGAAACTCCAGCTTCTTGTCAACCGCATAGCCGACCGTCAGGGTATTCGATGTCAGTTTCTGACCCGTTGCTATGCCACCAATCAGAAGCCCTGAACGGAAGCCATTCTTGTCATCGAACATTTCATGACGGTATGAAGTTCTCCAGACATCGGTAAACTGATAGTTGGCGTACAGGGCTAATGCATCCCACTTGGCTGTTACCGGGGCGGCAAGACCCGTCAGGGTGACATTATCCTGTTTTCCATTCGCATAGTCAGCCACAAAACTCAGCTTGTCGGTTGCATTGATGGTGCCGATCATGTCCAGGTAGCTGCGTGTGCCTATCGTACCGGCCGTAGTGAGTCCCTGGGTGGATCCTTCCTTACCGTTCAAATAGGTGGTCGCCAAAGAAAACATCGGACTCGGTGTCAGAACGAAACCCAGTTCCCCAGTTTTTCCCGACGATCCCTGAATCTGGGAGACCTGATCCCAGCCGTTATTCACGCCGCCGATCAAAGTCACCATGTCGCTGGCAACATAGGTCGCCCGCATACCGGTATGGGTGTAGGGACCCCAACCGAACATCCATGCGCGTGAGTAATTCTTGTCTTGCGGGCTGGTAATGACTTCAGCCCCTGCCAGCGTGGCAAATTTACCGCCGATCACGGTCACGGGACCCGTCGCATAGCTTGCATAAGCCTGAGTCAGATCCAGATAATGATTCGGATCGCCATAACCCATGCCGGTAGCCGCAATACCCGGCGCATCCTGTCCTGCCGTGATATTCACCAGGCCGCCCAGACCTTCTTTCGGCGCCTTGGAAATAATCACCGCAGCCTGTTGCAAATTGAAGTTACTGAAATTCTGTCCGGTCACGGCGCCGGGAGTATCAAAAATACGCGACGCAACGCCACCCTGTTGCAAGCCCGTGCTGTTCATTTTATTGAATGCAACATCGAGATATCCTGTTACAGCCACACCCGACGCATCCAGCACATCGGATAAAGTAGGTACTGCCGCTTTCGGCGTAGCGGTATCCTCTGCAAATGCAGTGCCGGAACAAGCACCCATCATGCAAATTAACAGGGCATTTCTTTTCATGATAACTTCCTTTCAGGTTTAATTAAAAGCGGGACAAGGTATCCACGCTGAAACCATAAGCATGAACCATGCCAATATTTTTAACTAAAAAAAACAATATGTTGAATATCGCCCTTGCAACTCACAAAAATCTTCGCACCAATATCATGCAGGACAAACAGGCGATGCACCGCTGATGCGCAGATATGGTGCGACTCAATTTGCACTCACAAAACGAACAAATTTTTATTAATATTTTGTTACACTCTCATACCCTGCACAAACAGGGCTTGTTTAAATGAGTCATTAAAAATAAATCATTTAGGGGGTATGAGGATGTTGAGCAAACACAATCTGTTAATTGTTTCTTGTCTGGGCCTGTTGGCAGGATTTTCTGCTTTTGCTGAAGAAGTGATGCTGTCGGAAGAAGTGCAACCCGAACTCTCGGATGAAAGCCCTTTTTCCGCCAACGTCACACTGGTAAACAATTACATTTATCGCGGAATTTCACAAACAGGCGGCAAACCGGCAATTCAGGGTGGTGTTGACTTCGTACATGCCAGCCACTTTTATGCAGGCGTGTGGGGCTCCAGCATCAGCTGGCTGGGCGATCAGTATGTGGATACCAAAGGACTAGCCGGAGCCACCAGCGCCGGAATGGAACTGGATACTTACTTCGGCTACAAGAATAAACTGGGTGAGAATCTGGCCTACGATGTGGGCTTTCTTCGTTATAACTTTCCCGGCAACTACGCTGCGGGCGCAACCCGTGCAGATACCAACGAAGTCTTTGCTGCGGCAAACTATAAATGGTTTACTGCCAAATATTCGTATAGCCTGGGGAACACCTTCGGCAACGCACAGACTACAGGAACAAACTATTTCGAGCTGCGCGGCGATTATCATTTCGAACCTCTCGGCGTAGCGCTGGGCGCTCACTATGGCAAGCAGACTTACCAAGGAACCGGTGCCATTCTTAATGGGAACAGCTTAAGTTACAGTGATTACAAACTCAGCATCACCAAGGAACTGGAAGAGGAATTTGAAATATCCCTGGCGTACAGCAAAACCAATGCTACGGCAGCTTATTTTTCGCCTCTGCTGGGACAAAACCTGGGAAAAGGCGCTTTAACCGTCGCCCTGACTCGCGTATTTTAGTCGTTTTGCAGGACCGCCGAATCGCGCTAAGGTAGCACTGATTTATTCTCTCTTGTCATTCCGAACTCAGATAAAAGTCCTTATAAATCAAGTAGTTAGATTTATTTCTTTGCTCGAAATGACAATAAATCAGCGCTTACCTAACGGACATTGCAGGCAAGCACCCCGAATAATACAAAGATGCCCGCAGGGCTGATGCCCTGCGGGCATCAGCCCGCAAACCTGCCCTGCCCGCTCCCCTCACCCAAATCCCGCTTCGCACCCCACGGCAGGCTTTGCACAGCCAGCCGACTTATGCGGCGGAAAACATGCTTTCCGAAATCCCGTATTCGCCCCGGAATAAAGAGCACTGCGAGGGGGCGAAGCCGGAAGGACGAACAAATCGCTACGCGAGTTTCACGTTAAGCCGCAGGTGATCCGTTGCTGATTACCCACGCCTTACCCTTACAGACTGGCATACTGCGACTTCATGCCACGACACCACCCCGTCGCGAACCATGAAATGCTCCGGGTGATTCGCTGTTTCGTGGTTATTTTTGCTACACTGATACAAAGGCCGGGGCGAGGACTGAGGATTGAGAACGGCAAATTTCCCTTCGCCACCATTTACCCATCATCAAGGAGTCACATCATGCTGAATGCTAAAATTTTCGAGGATCTGTCCGACAAGCTGCACGAGGCCGTCAAAAACAGCCCCGCCAGAGACATCGAAAAAAACATGCGCGCCTTGCTGGCACAAGGCTTTACCAAGCTTGATCTGGTCACGCGCGAAGAATTCGATGTTCAGGCTCAGGTGCTTGCCAGAGCACGCGAACAACTGATTGCGCTGGAAGCGCGCGTCACCGAGCTGGAAGCGCAGCGCGACATCAAATAACATGAGCATCGCGGTGCTCTACAGCCGCGCGTTAACCGGCATGGAGGCG
The DNA here is from genome assembly GCA_021783855.1 of Pseudomonadota bacterium. The sequence continues at coordinate 7,033 of JAJXTL010000034.1, read as the reverse complement.
GCACTTGTGACCGTCGAAGTGCATCTGGCAGGCGGCCTGCCCAGTTTCACCATCGTGGGCTTACCTGAAACGGAGGTCAAGGAAAGTCGTGAACGCGTGCGTGCCGCGCTGCAAAACTGCCGGTTTGATTTCCCGGCACGCCGCATCACCGTCAATCTCGCCCCGGCAGATTTGCCCAAGGAAAGCGGGCGTTATGATCTGCCGATTGCGTTGGGCATACTGGCCGCAACCGGGCAAATTCCCGTTAAAAACCTGGCCAACTATGAATACGCCGGTGAGCTTGCCTTAACCGGTGAAGTACGCCCGATACGCGGCGCACTGGCCATGACCTACCGTGCCGCCGACTCCGGTCGCGCCTTCATCCTGCCGGAAGCCAACGCAGCGGAAGCGGCTCTGGTGGAAAACGCCGTGGTTTATCCAGCCAGATCGCTGTTGCAGGTCGCAGCCCATCTGACAGGGCGCGAACTCATCGAACCACACATCAGCCGGCCACAGACTGTGGTTCCGCATTATCCCGACATGAGCGAAGTGAAGGGACAGGAACAGGTCAAGCGTGCGCTGGAAGTTGCCGCCGCGGGAGGACATAGCGTATTGATGGTGGGGCCGCCCGGCACCGGGAAATCCATGCTGGCGGCACGCTTCCCCGGCATCCTGCCGCAGATGACACAACAGGAGGCACTGGAGAGCGCCGCATTGCAGTCGCTGGGCGGCGATTTTGATGTGACCCGCTGGAAAACCCGCCCATACCGTGCACCCCACCATACCGCCTCCGGCGTGGCGCTGGTCGGCGGCGGCAGCAATCCGCGTCCCGGCGAAATCTCCATGGCATTGCACGGTGTGCTGTTTCTGGATGAACTGCCGGAGTTTGATCGCAGCGTACTCGAAGTATTGCGCGAACCGCTGGAGTCCGGGCATATCACCATTTCGCGCGCCGCCCGACATGTCGATTTTCCCGCACAATTCCAGCTTATCGCGGCGATGAACCCCTGCCCCTGCGGCTATCTTGGTCACTACAACGGACGGTGCCACTGCACGCCGGACCAGATTGCACACTATCGCAGCAAAATTTCCGGCCCGTTGCTGGACCGCATCGACATTCAGATCGAAGTGCCGGCCGTACCGCAGGACGACCTGCTGAGCAAGGTCACCGGAGAGGCGAGCAATTTTATACAAGCCCGTGTCGAGGCGGCAAGATCGCGCCAACTGGCACGCCAGCAAAAATGCAACGCGCTGCTTTCAGTTACAGAAGTTGATACCTTCTGCGCACCGGACACTCAAGGCAAGGAACTGCTAAGACTTGCCATCACGCGTCTTGATTTGTCCGCTCGCGCCTATCATCGCGTGCTCAAACTCGCTCGCAGTATCGCCGATCTGGAAGACCGTGCAACGGTCGACAGCCATCATATTGCCGAAGCGGTGCAGTATCGCCGCATGGACAAAAACTGACAAAAGGAGAAATGACGTGCTTGAACAAAAGCTCATCAACAGCATGAAAAATTTCAATCAGCTCATTCACGTTCTGCTGGCGCTCGCGCTGGTCGTGGCATGCGTGATGGTGATCTGGGATTTCGGATTGAAGGCAATCGAAGCCTGGCATGCTGGCAACGCGACGAGCGGTTTCTTTCATGCACTGGGATCGCTGTTCATCCTGTGGACGCTCTCCACCCTGATCTCGGCGGAGAGAAACTACTTGCTGACAGGCCGCACTTCCGTACGGGTGTTCGTCGAAGTCGCGATCATTTCCGTGATCCGTGAGATGATTGTACAACCGGTGCAGGTCATCAGCGCCCCCGCTGGCAATGAAGCGACCTTCAGCCCGGTCCATTACGGGCTGCTGGTGAGCGGCATAGTCTACAAACTGGTCAGCGATCCACGAAAAAACGAAGCCGGGACCGACGCGTAACAGCACCATCCCGGCTTTTCATCCGCCGCGACTTCAACGCAACGCCTCGTTCAGCCGAACAATCTGCCGAAGAACCCTTTTTTCTTTTCCACAAACTTGCCCTGCTGGATATTCTTGTTTACATATTCGACGTAATCCGCATCGTCTCGCTTGATGTGGTTATAAAGCCAGTTAAACAGCATCTTGTGCAACTCTTCCGAAACATCTTCGCCCAGGCTGTAACGTTCCTGCAATTGGGCAACTTTGCTCGTAAATAACTGGTGCACTCTCTTGTGCGCCTTAAAATAAGGGTAATGCGCTTCTTCCTGCATGCTTTCTTCAAAGGCAAAATGCGAGAGCGTGTAGTCCACCATTTCATCTATCACTTTCCCGATGTCTTCCATTTTGTGACCGCTGCTGCGCGCCTCATCCAACTCATTGATGTATTCGACGATGCGCTGGTGCTGCCTGTCAATCACGTCTATCCCGGTATTAAGATCCTTGCTCCAGACCAGCTTGGCCATAAAACCCTCCTGAAAATTGCTTAGTCGAAACCGGCTGTAAAACGCCGGATTCGGATGATATACGGGAAGCTTCCCCGCCAATTTGATTTAGCTCAAGTTTTCAACTTACTGTACAGATAACCGCATGGTAAAATCGGTGACCAATTTTTAAGCAGCCAACCATGAACCCTCACCCGATTGAACAACTCATCCGGCAGCGCATCCTGATACTGGACGGCGCGATGGGTACCATGATCCAGCGTTACAAGCTGACTGAGGCGCATTATCGCGGCGTAGAATTGTACGGAGATTACACGGGTGCGCGCCGCAGCTTCGCGGATCATCCTGTCGATGTCAAAGGCAACAACGACTTGCTGGTGTTGACTCAGCCGCACATCATCGGCGGCATCCATCGCGAATATCTGGAGGCCGGTGCCGATATTCTGGAAACCTGCACCTTCAATTCCAACTCGATTTCCATGTACGACTATGACATGGAGCATCTGGTGTACGAGTTGAACGTGACCGGCGCGCGACTTGCACGCGACTTGTGCGACGAATTCTCGACTGTTGAGAAGCCGCGCTTCGTCGCAGGCGTGCTGGGCCCTACCGGGCGCACCGCCTCGATCTCGCCGGACGTGAACGATCCGGGGGCGCGCAATGTCACCTTTGATGAACTGGTCATCAGTTATACCGAATCGGTACGCGGCCTGCTGGACGGCGGAGCCGACATCTTGATGGTCGAAACCATCTTCGACACGCTGAACGCCAAGGCGGCGCTGTTCGCCATCAGCCAGTATTTCGAGCAGCACAACGTGCGCGTGCCGATCATGATTTCCGGCACCATCACCGATGCATCCGGACGCACTTTATCCGGCCAGACCACCGAAGCGTTCTGGAATTCGGTATCGCACGCCCGACCGCTTTCGGTCGGACTTAACTGCGCGCTGGGCGCGGAACTGATGCGCCCCTATGTCGAAGAATTATCGCGTGTAGCCTCCTGCTATGTCAGTGCGCACCCTAATGCAGGGTTGCCCAATCCCTTGTCCGATACCGGCTACGATGAAGTGCCCGAGACCACCGCACGGCTGGTCAAGGAATTCGCCACCAGCGGCTTTCTGAATATCGCGGGCGGCTGCTGCGGCACCTCACCTGCCCACATCAAGGCCATCGCCGACGCCTTGCGCGACGTGCCACCGCGTCGCCTGCCCGAACTTGAACACCGCTGTCGACTGTCGGGCTTGGAACCCTTCAACATCGGCGATGACACCTTGTTCGTCAACGTCGGCGAGCGAGCCAACGTCACGGGTTCCGCCAAATTCAAACGCCTGATTCTGGAAGGCCAGTACGACGAGGCGCTGGAAGTCGCCAAGCAGCAGGTTGAAACCGGTGCGCAGGTGATCGACGTGAACATGGATGAGGCGATGCTGGATGGTGAAGCCGCGATGGTCAAGTTTCTCAACCTGATCGCCTCGGAGCCGGATATTTCCAGAGTGCCGCTGATGATAGACTCGTCCAAGTGGAACATCATCGAGGCGGGCTTGAAATGCGTACAGGGCAAGTGTATCGTCAATTCGATTTCACTCAAGGAAGGCGAGGAGAATTTCATCAAATACGCCACACTGGTGCGCCGCTACGGCGCGGCCGCCGTGGTGATGGCGTTCGACGAACAGGGACAGGCCGATACCTATCAGCGCAAGACGGAAATCTGCAAACGCAGCTATGATATTCTGGTAGACAAGGTAGGTTTCCCGCCTGAAGACATCATCTTCGACCCGAACATCTTCGCGATAGCCACCGGCATCGAAGAGCACAACAACTACGCGGTGGACTTCATCGAAGCCTGCGCATGGATCAGGAAAAATCTGCCTTACGCCAAGATTTCCGGCGGCGTATCCAACGTGTCCTTCAGCTTCCGCGGCAACGAGCCGGTAAGAGAAGCCATCCACACCGTGTTCCTGTATCACGCAATCCAGGCCGGCATGAACATGGGCATCGTCAACGCCGGGCAACTGGGCGTGTACGAGGAGATTCCTAAAGAGTTGCGCAATGCGGTGGAAGATGTGGTGCTCAACCGCAATCCTGAGGCGGGCGAAAAGCTCGTCAAAATCGCCGAGACGGTGAAGGGTGGCGGCAAAGAGCAGGTCGAGGATCTGGAATGGCGCAAAGGCACGGTGCAGGCGCGCCTGACGCATGCGCTGGTTAGAGGAATTACCACCTTCATCGTCGAAGACACCGAGGAAGCGCGCCTGGAAGCTGCATTTCCGGTCGAAGTGATCGAAGGCCCGCTGATGACCGGCATGAATGTAGTCGGCGATCTGTTTGGCGCGGGCAAGATGTTTTTGCCGCAGGTGGTGAAATCCGCACGCGTAATGAAACAGGCCGTAGCACATCTGATACCCTATATCGAGGCTGAAAAACTGCGCTCGGGCGATACCAGCACCAAAGGCAAGATCGTCATGGCAACCGTCAAAGGCGACGTGCATGACATCGGCAAGAACATCGTCACCGTGGTGTTGCAGTGCAACAACTTCGAGGTGGTGAACATGGGCGTGATGGTGCCCTGCCAGCAGATTCTGGATACCGCTCGCGAACACAACGCCGACATCATCGGTTTGTCCGGACTGATTACGCCCTCGCTGGAAGAAATGGCCCATGTCGCAAAAGAGATGGAACGCCAGGGATTCAAGATACCGCTCCTTATAGGCGGCGCGACCACCTCGCGCGTGCACACGGCGGTAAAAATCGAACAGAACTACCCCTCCGGCGCCACCGTGTACGTCGTCGACGCGTCCCGCGCAGTGGGCGTGTGCAGCAGCCTGCTCTCCGACACGCAGCGGGACGAATACATCGCAGGCATCAAAAATGACTATGCGGCGGCGCGCGAACAGCACGAAGCCAGACAGTCACGCGCCGTATACGTCTCGCTCGCTGAAGCGCGAAAACACGGACTGAAAACCGACTGGGATAACTACATACCCCCGAAGCCTGCCTTCATAGGCGTGAAGGAATTGCGCGATTATCCGCTGGCCGAAATTGCCGAGTTTATCGACTGGACGCCGTTCTTTCAGGCATGGGAGCTGGCCGGACGCTATCCGAAGATTTTGCAGGACGACGTGGTGGGCGTAGAAGCAACCAAGCTGTTCGTCGATGCAAAAGCGATGCTCAAACAAATCATCGATGAAAAGTGGCTTACCGCGAATGCGGTATTCGGCCTGTTTCCGGCAAATTCCGTAAATAGCGATGATATCGAAATTTACGCCGACGAGACCCGTTCAAAAGTCGCAATGACCTGGCACAACCTGCGCCAGCAGACCAAGAAGCCTGCGGACATTCCCAACTATTGTCTGGCCGACTTCATCGCGCCGAAGGAAAGCGGGGTTGCGGATTACATCGGCGGGTTTGCCGTCACCGCCGGCATCGGCATCGACGCACGCGTTGCGGAATTTGAAAAGCAAAATGACGACTACAACGCGATCATGTTGAAAGCGCTGGCCGACCGTCTGGCGGAAGCCTTTGCCGAATTGCTGCACCAGCGTGTGCGCCGCGAATTCTGGGGCTATGCTTCCGATGAAGCGCTGGACAACGACGCCTTGATCAACGAGAAGTATCGCGGCATCCGCCCCGCACCCGGTTACCCCGCCTGCCCGGAACACAGCGAGAAAGGACCTTTGTTCGAACTGCTGGATGCGCCGAACCGGGCAGGCATCACCATCACCGACAGCTTTGCAATGCTGCCCACCGCAGCGGTCAGCGGTTTCTACTTCTCGCATCCGCAAGCGAAATATTTTGCCACTGGTAAAATTGACCGCGATCAGGTGGCAAGCTACGCGATGCGCAAAGGCTGGGACATTGAAACCGCAGAACGCTGGCTGGCACCGGTACTTAGCTATTAATAGATTGATTTAATTGTAAAATTTAAACGATAATGCACGCATCGTATCCAAAGGAGGCATCATGCAACTGACCGCCGTTATAACACAGGCAGAAGAAGGTGGATTCATTGCCATGAATCCTGAAACAGGCACGACTACGCAAGGAGAAACAATCAACGAAGCCTTGAGCAACTTGCAGGACGCAACGGCGCTTTATCTGGAAGAGTTTCCTATGGTTTCTTATGGACATCCGCTGATAACCACGTTTGATATCCCCGCTCATGCCTAAACTGCCGCATATCTCTGGCGCTCATGCCGTCCGGGTATTTGAACGCATGGGATTTATTGTTATGCGCCAAAGCGGTAGCCACATCGTCCTGCGCAAAGGCTCATCGGGTTGCGTCGTCCCTAATCACAAGGAAATCAAGGTCGGTACATTGGCTGGCATACTGCGCCAGGCAGGTGTATCGGCTGAAGATTTTTTACGGGTGTTGCATGACTAACAGCCTGCCGGACTCATCGGAAAAGATAAAAGCTTGTGCAGCTTGGTGTTGAATTACTGAAGTGACGCCATGTATATACCCAAACAATTTGATGAACCCGATATCGAGGTCATGCATCAGCTGATTCGCGAGAAGCCAAGAAGGGTGGGCACAATGTGCCCACGCAGAACGAAGAGACTGGGCAACGCTGCGCCCTTCGACTACGCTCAGGGCATGCTTTGCCCCCTTGCGAAACTGGCGTTATCATGTGCGCACTTTAGAAAACGAGGG
>JAJXTL010000167.1 GCA_021783855.1 Pseudomonadota bacterium | reverse complement strand
TATAACTACGTCGGCTGGGATTTCGGGGTAAACACACCGACATGCTCGGTCAGATGATGTGCACCGGTCGCCATGAAGAGGATTTTCTCCTTAGGTCTGATCGTGCCGTTCATTACCCGCACCAGCATTACCACGCCGACGTAGTTATCGAACCAGGAATCGACGATCAGCGCTTGCAATGGCGCATCCACGTCGCCTTTGGGGGCCGGCACCTTGACGATCAACGATTCGAGCACATCCTCCACGCCGACTCCGGTCTTGGCCGAACAACGCACCGCATCGTGCGCTTCGATGCCGATGACTTCTTCAATCTCTTCGATGGCGTTGTCGGGATCGGCTGAAGGCAGGTCTATCTTGTTGAGCACCGGCACTACTTCCACGCCCAGATCCAGCGCGGTGTAGCAATTAGCCACGGTCTGCGCCTCCACTCCCTGTGACGCATCCACCACCAGCAGCGCGCCTTCGCAGGCTGACAGGGAACGCGACACCTCATAGGAAAAGTCCACGTGCCCGGGTGTGTCGATCAGGTTTAAATTATAGGTCTGCCCGTCCCGTGCCTTGTAGCTGAGCGCTGCTGTCTGCGCCTTGATGGTGATGCCGCGTTCCCGTTCAATATCCATGGAATCGAGAACCTGCGCTTCCATCTCGCGATCGGACAAACCGCCGCACAGATGAATGATGCGATCGGCCAGCGTCGACTTGCCGTGGTCGATGTGAGCAATGATAGAAAAATTACGGATTAGCTGCATGAAATTCCAATAGAAACCGCTTCCCTCATCCCAGCCTTCTCACGGAGGGAGAAGGAGCAATCGACTTCTCTCCCGCATGCGGGAGAGAATCTGGAAAAAGATATTCGGTGTTTTCGCAAAGCGCGAATTCTAGCCGATTTAGGCGTTATATGCAGGAGTGATCGTCAAAACCCCGTTCGAGCTGTTCAAAATAGCGCGGGGGCAATTGATAAAACCACTACCCCTCTGATCTGACCAGGCTCAGATAGGGTTCGCAGGGATGGGCCGTTTCTAGCCCAACTCGCAAACAACGACAGCCAACGGTTATCATGAATTGCCCCTGCAATCAATCAAGCTTGATCGCCACATAGGAGACAACTTCATCCCGGCGCACCAGCAACGCGACATTGCGTCCCTTGGGAACCTGTTTGATGATGCCTTCCAGTTGACTCAACGAATGAAGTGAAATATTGCCGATCGCCAACAGCACATCGCCGCGCTGCAAACCGGCTGCACGTGCTGCCTGCCCTTTTACCTCATCCACCAGCAAACCGCTGCTGATTTGCAGCTCCGCCAATTGTTCACCGCTCAATTCGCTAAAGCGCATACCCAGCCGCGAAATCAGTTTGCCCGCATCATTCGCACTCCCCTTCATGGTTGCTGCAAGTTTTCCATCTTCCGGCATTTTTGCCACGATGACTGTTACCTGTTTGGCGGCACCCTTGTGCCACAAATCCACCACAACCTTGCTGCCGGGTCGGGCAGCGGCCACAAGACGTGGCAGATCGTTGGAATTAGTCACCGGTTTGCCGTCGAACTTGAGTATCACATCGCTGGTTTCTATGCCCGCCTTGTCGGCCGGCTCCCCCTTCTCGACGCTACTGACCAGCGCGCCATTGGGCTTGCTCAAACCGAACGATTCGGCCAGTTCGCTGGTCACTTCCTGTATCGTGACGCCGATGCGTCCGCGTGTCACGCTGCCCTTGGTGCGCAATTGTTCCACCACCTGGCTTGCAACATCGATCGGTATGGCAAACGACAACCCCATCGAGCCGCCCGAACGGGTGTAGATTTGCGAGTTGATGCCAACCACTTCACCGTTCATGTTGAACAGCGGTCCGCCGGAATTGCCGGGATTGATCGCCACATCGGTCTGAATGAACGGTACAAAATTATCCTGCGGCAAAGAGCGGCCTTTTGCACTGACGATGCCGGCGGTGACGCTACTGTCAAAGCCGAACGGAGAGCCGATTGCAACGACCCATTCGCCCACTTTGAGTTTGTCCGGATCGCCCACGGTCACCTTCGGCAAATTGGCAGCATCAATCTTGAGCAAGGCCACATCAGTCCGTTTGTCAGCGCCTATCACTTTTGCCTTGAATTCGCGCTTATCCGTCAGACGCACGGTGATTTTATCGGCATGGTCAATCACATGGGCATTGGTCATGATGTAGCCATCCGAACTCAGGATAAAACCTGAACCCAGTGATTGCGATTCCTGATCGCGTGGCATTTGAGGAGAAAAACGCTTGAAGAATTCGAAGAACGGATCGCCTTCCGGAAGATTGGGAAATCCCTGTTCGACGATGTGTTGTGTCGTACTGATATTGACCACTGCGGGCCCTTGTTTTTCCACCAGCGCGGTAAAGTCCGGCAAACCGGCAGCATAGCCAGCGGGAATAAAAAACGCTGTCAACACGATGATGTTAATAAACTTTTTTAGCATGCAAGCCTCCTCATAGTAAAAAAATAGTAAACAAATCGCCGGTTGCGATAAATCGCGCCCCTACTCACGCACCAGTCGCGCAATGTAGGGGGGTTGACGCAGCCTGCCTGAGAGTGCTTTTGCAAGGAGAAACCCTGCGACCAGTCCCGACAATGCACCGATTGCCGCATAGCCGTCGCGCTGTGCGGCATCCGTCGCCCATCCGTTCGCCAATGCCGCGCCCACGAACAGCAATACCATGGGCAACAGGTAAACCAGGCCGATGCCACGCAATACGGCGCCATCGGGCACGGAGACGATTACCTCGTCGCCCACCCCGGCATGAATGCGGTTATTTACCTTGAACTGGCGCGGACTGCTACAAAACAGCTGGGTCAGTTTGCCCGACCCGCAACCCTTGCCATCGCACGCCGAGCAGCCATTGCCCTGACTTGCCACCACCTGCGCGGTTAATTTATCCGTCTGCACCACCACAGCGCGTGTTTCCAGCATGATTCCTCCCGACTCTATGGTGAAATTACGATAAAGTTGTTATTTCCCGTTGTATCTGATCGAATCAAGAACCTGCATCACCGTAGTCGGCGGAACCTCGCCGACTACGTTATACAGATGATTGTCCACCACCTTGTGATACAGGTTGACGGCCCCCCGACTGGACAAGCCTTCGTTATCGTCCTCATCCTTGTCGGCAAGCTCGACGAATACGGATATGGCACTCAAACCGTCGGAAAACACCAGTTGCGTGACGGGTGCATGCTTGCCATGCATGGGGCGCAACAACTCCATCGTTTTCTTGAAGCCGCTCGGCATGGCATCCACTACCCAACCGCTGTTCACAGACATGGCTGCCTTGTTCAGGGGCAGCCTTTCCTGGCCAATCCCGAGCAGATTTTTTGTTGCGCTGGAAGAAATCCAGGCGTGGTCAACTTCGCTGCCCACTTTCAATTCGGTAAACGCATACTGTTCAACAACCTGTTGTTTATCATTGAGCACGGCGGATTTGAGCAGCAGGCCGGTATTGGTGTCCACCCATATTTTGTGCGTGTAGCGCAAGTTATCCCTGGGCTGAAACAAAATAACCTGAGTGTTATACCCGGCCACCCTGTCCTGACCCAGCTCCTTAACCTGATAATTGGCACTCAGTGCGGACAATTGATCAGGCAGCATCAGGGGGAACTGGCCTTTGCCCTGCTGACTCTCCACTTGCATCATTTTATGCTGGCTGTAACACCAGACTTGTCCGTGATGTCGAATGATTTCACGTTTCGGGCCGTCCAGGCTTTCCAGTTTTTCATATTCGCCGTCGGCTTCAACGACATGAGCGATCCTGGAAGTCTCGACATGACTGCCGTACTGATAGACGAAAACACCACTGTAATCGGTCTGGTGACCGGCAAATGCAACTGTTTTAAGCCAGTCAAGTTTGGACTGCGACTCGATCGCGCACACGTTCACCGTCAACAGCAAACCACAGATTCCTGCCCATGCCTTCATTGAGACTTTTCCTCAGGGCTGTAGGTTACGGTACGGATGTAGGATGCTCCGCCATTGATGTCGTTACTGGGCGAAAATTCCTGATGCGCCATCAGATAATCGCTTGATTTCGGCTGAATCTGCAAATTGACCGGGCGGATATTGGATTGCTGCATCGCCAGTTGAGGCGCGGCTTCCGGGCTGATCTGCAAAGACATCCAGGCAACCACACTGACAGCCAGCAGGGAAGCTGCCGCCGACAGCGCAAACACCCTGGCCTTTTGTTTCAACGCATGACTGCGGGGAGCCAGCACAGTTGCTTCGTTCAGCAGGCGTTCATGAACGCGCGCACCGATATCGCGATGTATCGATTCAGGCTGACGCAATACGTCCCCTATCATGTGATAAATGGCCCAGTCGTCATGGGCATCAGGACTGCGTTTAATCTGGTCGTAGAGAACATCCGCCTCGTCTTCAAACAGCTCGCCATCCATCAGTGCTGAAATTTCATGTTTCATGATTACCACCTATTACCTTTGCTGGTTTCCAACAACGGTCGCAGTTTCTCTGCGACCGCTTCGCGCGCCCTGAAAATTCTCGATCGCACAGTGCCGACAGGGCAGTTCATCACACTGGCAATTTCTTCATAACTCAAACCTTCGATTTCACGTAGCGTCAAAGCACTGCGCAAATCTTCCGGCAACAACTGCAAGGCCGATTGCACCGTATTGACAACCTGTTTGCTCATGAGTTCATTTTCCGGCGTACTAACTTCATGTAAAAGTCCGGCATCTTCAAACGACTCCGATTCTTCCGCATCAAAAGGCGTGCTGGAGGGCGGCAGCCGCTTGTTGGCCAGCAGGTAATTCTTGGCGGTATTGATGCCGATACGATAAAGCCAGGTGTAAAACGCACTGTCGCCGCGAAATCCCGGCAGGGCGCGATATGCCTTGATAAATGCTTCCTGCGTCACATCTTCCGCCTCGCCGGTATTGCGTACAAAGCGCGAAATTAGCCGCCCCAGTTTCCGCTGGTATTTCGCAACCAGCAGATCGAAGGCATGCTTATCCCCGCGTTGCACGCGCTCTACCAACTGTTGATCAACTTCCCGATCGCCCATCCTATAAATATTCCACGTGATTGCATAAAATTAGCCGCAACGCGCAGTATAACCGCTAGCCGCCCCCTCGTCAGCGTACATGAACTTTTTTGACTCAGGATACTGAAGCTTGTCACTGACGGCACACCTTGCACAACATGTTATAGTTCGCTCAATATCAACAAGCGTATCGGGAATTCAATTGCTGCAATTTGACACCTTGATTATCGGCAGCGGCCTGGCGGGTCTGACCCTGGCACTCAAACTGAGTGAGCATCAAAAGATCGGTCTGATCACCAAAAAAGCCCTGCTGGATGGCGCAAGCAGCTGGGCACAAGGCGGCATTGCTGCCGTATTGTCCGGCGACGATACGCCTGAAGCACATATTCATGACACCCTGATTGCCGGCGCCGGACTATGCGATGAAAGCGCCACCCGCTTTATTGTCGAACACGGCAAACAGGCCATAGACTGGCTGATTTCCCAAGGCGTACCCTTCACCCGAGACATCGGCAGCGACACCGGCTACCACCTGACGCGTGAGGGCGGGCACGACCGGCGACGCATCATTCATGCCGCCGACGCCACCGGTCTTGCAGTTCAGGAAACGCTGTCCGCCAAGGTGCTGGCGCATCCCAACATCACCGTGCTGGAAGCATATATGTCGGTGGATTTGATCACCGGCAAGAAAATCGGGCTGCCGGACAACCGTTGCTATGGCGCCTACGCGCTTGACACAAAAACAGATAAAGTCGTCACCATCGCCGCACAACACACCATTTTAGCCACCGGCGGCAGCGGCAAGGTATATCTGTACACCACCAATCCCGATA
>JAJXTL010000033.1 GCA_021783855.1 Pseudomonadota bacterium | reverse complement strand
TTCCGATCTTGCGCGGTAACAACGCCGATCGGTGTATCAATGCGCTGCAGATTGCTTTTCAGGTATTTTCAACAAAGGGCTGAAGGCATAGTATGCGGAAAGCGCCCAGTTTTCGGCCATGTGCTGACCCACCTCGCCCAACGAGTTGAAATGAATCCCGTCTCCGCCTGTAGCCGGATAACTCGTGTAGTTGCGGCTGTCGAAAAGCAGGCAATATGGAACTACTCCTGCGCGTAGCGCGTCAAAAACCCGCTCAAGCTCAGGTTCAGGTTGAATGCGCGCCTGAGGTGGGCCTATCCATATACATTTGCTCCCAGAATTGACGATCGCCATGGCCATCTCATGGGAAGTTTTCTCCACCCATTCGAGAGGTCTACCATACATATTCGCGCCGAGTTCGACTATTGTATAACTGGGCTGATGCTCGGCAAGCAGGTTGGCAAGCAACGGGGTATCCCTTGTCCAGTCGCGCTGTTCATTGCCTTCAGTATCCTTGATAAAATAGCCACAATGGGTCTGCTCGCCCGAGAACCAGGATTGCGGAGAGCTGCCGCAGATGGCATAGGTCGCCACGCGAAACCCCTTGACTCTGCGCAATAGTGCGTCTTCCTGAATGCCAAAGCTACCCACCGAATGGGAATCGCCGATAAAGAGTATCAACGGTGGCGCCTTGAATTCACCCGCCAGTGATGCTGACACGGGAAACGCGGCTGCTGCAAGAGCAAGCAGTCCAGCAGCGTATCCGGAAAAATCCTTAAAAAACTCAAGTAATTTATTCATGGCTTGGTTCATTTGTGTGCATTATAGGGGTGCCGTAAGGATTCATATGTTAAGGTAGTACTGGTTTATTTTCCTTTTTTATTCCGAACGTATAGATTAACCTTTATAAATCAATTAGTTATATTTTTTCTTTGCTCGAAATAATGTTAAAAACCGATTGAAAGCTATTGCAGTTCCGGGGGCGTCCATATATGACAATAAATCAGCGTTTACTTAAGACTGCTTGTGAGAATTACAACTTCCCCGCTATGAGCGTTTTCAGCCATTTTTGTTCTGTCTCTTTGACGGGTGACTGAATCACCCGTTCAGGCACCTCCCAGACTATGATCCTGGGAGGATTACTGCGGAATGTAGTACTTTCAAAAAATGCTATGGCGGCTCCTGCAAAATCGCCCCCGTCGCGGGCGACGTTAGCTACCGGTTCACCGAGATGAAGCTCCAGAAAAGGCGCAAAATTGCTGTTTCTTGAGTAGGAAGTGCCCATCAACGCGATCGCGGGCAGTCCCGCATCGCCGAACAAATCATCGCTGGCAACCGCAATCGACGCAACCTTGGTAACCTGAGCCAACTCTATCTTTGGGCGTAAAAAAGCCGGCAAGCCGTCGAGCCCTGCCAGATGAACCAGATCACCCGGGCGCGGGGTGCGCGCAGGATTTAACGTCACCGCACTAGCTGATGCAATCGAGACCCACTTGAGTGCAGACAGGCTGTCTGCAACGGCCTTTGCAGCCGCATTGGCTCCCGCTTCGTTCCAGTGTGTGTCGGTGTGGTAATAACGCTCCCCCGGCATACTGGCAAGTGTAGCGGTCAAATCAAGCGTAGCAACGTCGTGTGATTTGACCGCATTCAGCCAGCTCGCGATGCGAGTATCAAACAGAGTGGAGCGGTTTAGCCCGCAAAGATGTGTATTTTCGATGCGCGTCTTGTCCGGTACCACGACCATCAATAATTTGATGCCTCTCTGTTTCAGGCGCTTATCGACCAGCTCTGCCAGGGACGCCCTGAACCGGGCGGATTTGGCTCTGTCAGGATACACCTCCAGTTCGTCGGTCAAAAACAGCCAGTCACCACATCCAGCACGAACGCCGGGGCCTAAATCACCTGTGAGATTCCACTGGATGCCGCGCTCAATCTGATTGAACGGCGTGCCCAGCACGAAATGCCGGTTAAGCAGTTTGGTAAACCGTCGGGTGGATTCACCGCTCAGTATCTTCGCCGGATTTCTCAGCTCAGTCCATTCTTCACTCGTTACAGTCTTGAGAGAAATGACGGACACCACCAATCCTGCCAGCAAAAGACCGATAAACGCCAGTGTCGGCAGTATCATCAGAAATTTTTTATATTCCAGCATGGCTATACCTTGTCAGAACTGAAAATACAGGAACGGCGGCGATGCCTGCCCGGTCAGCACAATCAGCGCATAAGAGAATGCAAGTACGGGCCAGATTGCGCGCCAGAGGCTGCTGCCGAAAATCCCCCATCCCGTTTTCGCGATGTTCATCGACGGATAAATGATGCACATAATCCCGACCACGAAAGAGACATAAATGGTCGGGCGTAATGCCAGCGACACGGCATCGCCCATCAATACACCATGCAGGCCGAATTGTCCGCCCCACATCGTCAGGGCCGCGGAAAAACCAGATGCTCGAAACACAGTCCATGCCAGCATCACCACGAGCAATGTCAACAAGCGTGAGAGAAAATCGGGCATGGTGTAACCGCGATTACTATAGGCGCGCGCAATGCCGAGCGCAGAACCGTGGATGATGCCCCAGATGAGAAAGTTCCAGCTCTCACCGCCATGCCACAATCCGCCGATCGCCATGGTCAACATCAGGTTGATATAGGTGCGCGTTTGACCGTTGCGATTTCCTCCAAGCAAGGAAATATACAGATAATCGCGTAGCCAGGAAGACAAGGTCATATGCCAGCGACGCCAGAAATCCTGTATGGAAACTGCGAGGTAGGGATTGTTGAAGTTCGGATCGAATTTGAAGCCCAACATCAGTCCCAAGCCTATGGCCATCAGGCTGTAGCCGGCGAAATCGAAATAGAGCTGTATCGTGTAAGCGCCGCAGCCTGTCCAGGCATCGATCAGACTGGGATTTGCTTCCTTGAAGACCAGCGCGACCAGCGGGGACAGCGGATCGGCGATCAGCACTTTCATGGCAAAACCGACCATGAAACGGCGAACACCGGTGGCAAATTCTTCGGCAGAAAAAAAACGTTCGCGCAGCTCCTTTTCTATCACCTTGTAACGAACGATGGGGCCTGCTATCAGATGGGGGAACATCGCGATATAGGCGCTGAAAAAGATAAAGCGATATTGCGCCTGCACGATGCCCCGGCGCACATCAACCAGATAGGAGGTCGCGTGCAGCACAGTAAACGATAATGCGATAGGCAGATATACCATCTGCCAGACGATCAGGGGATGGTCGTTGCCGCCAAACAAGTCATTGAGCGATTGCACCACGACGTTGGCATATTTGTACCAGGCTAAACTTGCAAGGTTGATCAGTATCCCGGCCGCCATGGTGCGCGTCTTGAATTTTTCGGAAGACGATTTGTCGATCAATATGGCAGCAAGCCAGGTGACGATGGTCAGTGCTATGATCAGTATCAGGAATTTCGGCGTCCACCAGGCGTAAAACAGCCAGCTGCCGATCAGCATGGTGTGATTGCGAAAACGCGACGGCGTAAGAAAATAGAACGCGAAAAAAACAGGCAAAAACAGCGTCAAAAACTCTAGGGACGCAAAGACCATGAAATAGCGACTCCGTAATAATGCCGTTTAATTAAAGCTCTAACGATCATGGCAAGAAAGCCAGCCCTGATAATGAAACCCCGCCATGATCGTTCCCTCACCCCCGTTCCCCCTCTCACGGAGGGCGAGGGGTACGGTTCGTCGCTATGCGAGTTTCACGTTAAGGAGCCGGCTTGGCTCTGATTTGCTGCATGATGTCGGACGAAACAATTTCGCTGGCAATCGCATCACCCCAGGCTTGATAGCCTTCGGACATAAAATGCACACCATCCTCTGTCCGCCACTCACCCGGTTTGGACATTTTCAGAGAGTTCAGATAAACACAGGGAGCGACGATTTCAGCAAGGTAGTTTGACATTTCTTTTGCGCGAGCATACGTCTTGCCGAATGAACCGCCTTCACTTCCCCACGCCGGTCCCACCCACACACAACTGACGCCGCTGGCCTTGATGCCCCTGGTTAAACTGCTCACCTGATCCCAGATCCAGGTTTTTGGAAATGCGTGGCTTTTGTAGGCAGCCATATCGTCGCCATTAACGACTACAATCAGATCAGGGTGATACTCCTTAACCATATCAGGCAAGGGCCTGGTTGAACCCGCCTCACTCGCTCTATTCCTGATATGCGCATTATCCAGTCTGAATGCACTGCCGCAGAAAGGATGAACGCTCTTCATCCAGTCGCCTGAAGGCGATCCACAGGCGCCGTAGCTATACACCTTGGCACCCTGCCGCATCAAGTCATCATGTAATGTGGAGATCAGATAGTTCTGGGTCATATGACTATCTCCAATCATCAGGACAGTCATGCCAGCAAGAAGCAAACTCACCATTCAACCCTTTTTGTTGAAAAATTATCAAGATCGGCTAGATTCACGAAAAACTCGTGCATACTGATTCCAAAGCCCGCAATGACCATGAGTTACGCACAGGACTCACGTCAATTTGCGTCATGCACAAAGAATACCTGCCGGCTATTTTTCAGGTTCAGCAAAAATACGCTATAGCGTCCCCCTGGCTCAAGCTGTGCCAGATCCACCGCTGGTCCCTGCACATCACAAGCCACTGTTGCGCTTAATTTAACGGGGTTAATCAGCCGACGTTGCACAGTAAAGGGTTTGACGCCCTCCAAAATGGTCGCTTTTTTGGCACCGCCCTGCAGGGTCGCCGCAGTACAGCTTGCATCAAGATTAAACAGCGAAACGGAAGCACGCATGGCGTTGAAGTCGGTGGGCGTTTCTCTGACCAGCATGGTCTTGAACTGAGATGCACCGGTTGGCAGAATAGCAATAGTGATATATTCCCAAGGTTTTCCTGTTACTTCCACGCTACCCTTGTGTCCCTTGCCCTGAAGGGTTGCCGTCAGCTTTGAACCAGCCTTGACGGTGAAAAAGCGCGATGCACGCCCATCAGCATTGGCATTCAACTCAACTTTTCCCGAGCCATTTGACGAGATGATTTCAATTGTATTTTCAGTCGCATTGATAAACCTGACATAAGACGACTCTTCCGACGGCCCGGTTTCGTATAGTTGCGGCTCAGCCAGAACCAAGCCTGGAAAAAAGAAGAATACTGAAATTAATCCTGCCAACTGAGCAATTTTCATGTCAGCCTTAGTGTTTGATTTTTTGCAGAATGTCGGATGAGACTATTTGTTTGGCAATCGCATTGCCCCACGCCTGATATCCCGAATCCAAATAATGCTGCCCATCGCCGGGTATGGTTGCCCATTCGCCGGGTTTTTCCATATTCAGCGAACTGATATAAATGCAGGGTGAAACAATTTCAGCCAGGTAATCGGACATTTCACGGGTTCTGGCAAATGTTTTGCCATACTTTCCTCCTTCGCTTCCCCAGGCAGGACCGACCCACACGCAACTTGCCCCACTGGCTGCAATTCCTTTTGTCAGGGTATGCACTTCTCCCCATATCCAGCTTTTCGGCATGGTTGGATTTTTATAACCCGCCATAGTGTCTCCATTGACCACCACGATCAAATCGGGATGATAAAGCTTTACCAGATCAGGCAGCGGCTTGGTAAATCCGGCCTCGCTCGCGCGCATCCTGACAGGGCCATCGTCCAGCCTGAAGGCGCTGCCGCAGGGTGGTTGTACTGTTTGCATCCAGGCGCCTGAAGGGGTGCCGCATGCTCCGTAAGAGTAGACTTTGGCGCCCTGTTGCATTAAGTCATCATGTAACGTGGTAATCAGGTATCCCTGAGTCGCCATATGGCTGTCGCCGATAATCAGAACGGTAAGGCCGGCAAGAAGTAGGCTCATGATGCTATCCTTAGTGCAAGTTAAAAAACAGACTCAAGTTTAAGGGCGGGCATAACGGCTGTCCAGTAATAATTACCCTGTTAAATTACTTCACCAACAAAAATCCAGCTTAATGTTTAGCCTTCTGTCGTCCTGATATTTCATTTTTCCACAGCGGTGGTGGCTCAGGCGGAACAGACTGGTTATCACTTACAGCCAGTTCCGCAGCTACCCGACGCAGCAACAACTCCGCTTCCTGATTTTTCCCCTGCCTCACCAGCGCATCGGCACGGTCGATCTGCATATGAGCCCAGGCCGTTTTTTGCAATTGAGCCATTTCTTCGGTGCGGGAAACGGGTGACACTTTTTCCAGTGCATACAAGGTTTCCGGCCAGAGACGTTGTGCTGCATACAATCGGGCACTGGCAAAAATCGCCTCCGGCAGGTCGGGACTGGCAGTCAGGACGCTGTCTATCTGTATACGCGCTTTCGCAATTTCTCCGGCGGCCAGATAAATTTTGGCAAGATCCAGACGTGTCTTCAGACTGTTGGGATTTTTCAACAGGCTATCCTCCAAAGCTGTTCTCACTGCACTCTCCCCGCTACCTTCTGCGTGCTGCCCTGTATCGCGACCTGTGCGAGCCGATCCGCCGGTAAGCTGATCGGTCTCCATCAGCTGCAACTTTTGTCTTATCTGCACGCCAAGGTCGCTGCGTCCATGTGTTTCCCAGTACTGTGCCCGTTCATTCAGCTCCTGTGCTGTTGGATGCGCTGGCGCTTGGGCGCTGGTCGCTGGCGGGACCTCGCTCACAACGGGTAAAGTTGCCATTTGCCTTTCAGTTGGCACATTAATTTCGTGTCTCTCCGCTGCCGCCGGCTTTGCTGACGGTGTGTTGTCAGCCAAATCACTCCGCCCGTGTGCAGCCCAGTATTTCGCCTTTTCATTTGCATCGGGCGCGGGCGGTTTTGCATCGTTCAGTGCATCATCCTGCGCCAGTGGGCGACTGTAGGTGCCCATAATGATCTGACCGGTATTAACAGTCTTAGCCTGTTTGGGATATATCTGCTCCGATTGTTTGCGAATTTTATCAGCCAGATCGCGGCGACCGTGACTCTCCCAGTATGCTGCGCGTTCTGTCAGCGCTGCCGGGTTGTTTTCAACCGTGAGCTGTCCGCCCGGCTTCGGGGTTGTGGGGCTGGATGGCGGCGCTACATCCATCTGTCGTTCAAAAAAACCGGAAATTTTTTCATCCTGCCCGATGCGCCTTTCTGAAGGCGCGGATGCCGAATGTGAAGGCTGTACGGGCGCGACTTCCCCTATCTGCAAAATGCCTGCTGCGGCCTTCGCTGACTTGAGCGGAACGCGATTTTCACTGTCGGGAAGCGGGGTGAGATCGTGACTGCCGTCGACGTCAGGTCTGACATCTGGTATGTCGGTTTGCAGCGGCACGGCGGGTTCAGTTGCCGTCTTGTCAGGCAAGGTATTTTCGGCAATTGTTCCCTGATAGAGATCAGGCCAGTCTTCAACCTGTTTGACGGTGGTCGAATTATCTATAGGAGCTGGAATGACAACAGGCTGGAGAGGTATCGCAGAGGCTGCAGGCGATGTGCGATTCTCAACAGACAAAGGAATCGGTTCAGGAGCTGTAACGGGTTCAGGTGTGCGAGTCGGTTCGGTAACGGGTGCTGCGGCCTCGGTTGGTGGGGAATCAACTGGGTCCGGTGTGCGAACGGGGTAAGTAACGGGCATGGCGGCGGACCCGGTAGTGAGAGCGGGTTCAGCAGCAAGGGGCTCGGCAGGCTCCTGCGTGGCATCATGACTTGCCTGATGACCGGGTTCCGGCGACTTTTCGTTGCCGGCTTTGTCCATTGCGGCCAGCGCTTCGGCATTGTTCGGCTCAACCTGCAACAGCTCTTGCCAGATTGGTATCGCCATATCGGCACGGCCTAGTTTGTCCCAGTAGTGCGCCCGGTCTATCAATATTTGCGTTTCCGGCAGCGTGTCAGCGGCCCAGCCGGGACATGACATGGGCAGCATGACAAAAAAGGACAGAACAACTAATTTTTTTCTGAACATGATGACGTCCACTTTACGACAAGCTGCCCCTGTGATGCGAAAGCAAATCTGTGCTCCATCCAGCCCTGACCGAATAATGTCAGCACCTGATCGTAATAGCGCGGTGTTTGACCGATTAAAACGCCTGTCGCCGCATCACGGGCGCCAATCAGCCGTTTATCCTGCAAACGCAGCGCATTACCGTTTTTCATGGTTGCAAAATAGGGTAACAGCGCAGCCGAAAAACCCGGCGGACTGACACCGGAAATTGCGCCTGTTTGCGTATCCACGGTCTGCGGAGGAACCACCTCATGCCTGGGTATCAGTTGATGCATGCCGGAAATAATCTTCTTCAAAGGAGACGACATGCTGTCTTGTCTGGACAACATGCCCCACCACAAATAGACGCGAATGGCGTCATAGCTGCCGACTGCACCCTGTTTCGGATCAACCTGAAAACCTTTGCCCGGAATATAGGCTACCCAGTCCGGCACAAAACCCCGTGCACTGACCACGCGGAGCATCTTGAGGTTATTTTCGATGACAGCGCTCCAGGGGCCGGATGGATCTGATTTTGAAAAGGCACGCAGCAATTGCACCGGGAAATAACTGGGATTCAGTCTGATTCCGCCGTTATCCAGATCGAAGCCCGTATGTGCAGAAATCAGCATCGCACCCACACCGGGAAGTTCACGAATCAGGTGAGTTCGTATGTTGGCCAGCATCAGGTTTCCTTGAGCCGTATAGTCGGGCTCATGCCATAGTCTTCCTGCCTCAAGCAGCGTGTAAGCCAACCAGACGTCCGCGTCCGATGCAGAATTTTTATCCACTATCGCCCAGTTGCCGTCTATTCTTTTACCCCATTGCCAGGCAGGCAGTCGCGCGCCCAGATCGCCGCCAGCCAGGTTTTCGCGTGTCCAGCGCAGAATGCGCTCAAACGTTTCCCTGTCATCGGCAACCAGCGAGAAAAACAGCGCATAGGACTGACCTTCCGAGGTGCTGTAGCGTTGCGCACTTTCGTCGGCCAGTACCCTGCCGTCAGCCTGAATAAAGTTGTTGTCGAAGGCGCGCCACAATGACCAGTCATTGCAGGGTTGCGCATAAACCGGCAACGCGGCCAACATCAACAGCACGCATCGAATGATCGCACGACAGGCGGTCAGCATAAATTATTTTGCTAATCGTTGTTCAACACGCTTGCGCAGGTATCGGAATGCAATGGCCGCCACCATCAATGCCGCCATAGCAATAAAAACGATCATCAACAGCGGTTGACGGGACAGATGCCAGCGCAGTGCAGTCAGCCATGGCAAACTGCCGACGTAATAGGTCGGGCCCATCTGAAATCCTTCGATGCGTTTACCACTTTGCAGCACCAGGTCTCCCTGGAAACGGGGTGATATTTTCGGATCAGCCATGGATATGGCAAGTGCGCCTATCTGCTCATCGTTGTCCCCGGTGAAGGCCACCACGCTGCGACCGCTTTTAAGCGGCGATTCGAACGCAACCAGCGCACCCAAGCCACCATCGCCCCTGGTGATCAAATCCCCGGCCCTGTGCATGGCATCTTCCAGATCAATGTCCTCCCAACGGGAAATCAAGCGTTCAAATGGCCCCGGTAATCTTAGCGTATGCGTCCCCTTTTCCAGCAATGGATGCATCTTATCCGCCCAGCGTGTCAGCAATGGCTGGTTGCCGGCTGTACCAATCAGGATCAGATCCTTATCGGCGTTTGCTTCGACCCCGGCGGCCGTGATGACCGTATGCCTGATGGCGGGATACCCCGTCGCGCGACCCATGCGCCCCATCAGCACAAGATAGGTTTCAAGTTCAGAGGGCGCCGCATTATCCGGCATCACGACAGTCGTCTCTGACAAGTCTGCCATGCGAGTATAAGGAAAGCCGTCGTTAACGAAAAATCCCAGGTTAGGCAACGCCGTGTAATGCGGGAAGGATGAAAAATCGATCGTAGATTTTTCGTCTATCACGCCCCGCTCGTTGTTAAGGAATACGTCCTTGCAGACACCCTGCTTGGTGTAATCAAAGAAATAGTTCAGTTGCAGCTGATTCTGGCCGTAAATATCCTGATGCGGAATGAGAACCAGGTCATTGCTGACGGCTTTGCCGTCTTCAAATAATGGTAATTTCACCTTTTTTTCCAGTTTTCCGGGCACGCTGGCAAGCGGCAATGCCTGCACAAAAAGGTTGTTCATGTTAATGTTTAAGGTAGATCTGTCAGATACCGGACGCGGCGTATACCGGTAATGCAGATCCATGGGAACACCCTGGCTTTTCCAGGAAAAAATATCGGGCGGTATGCTGAAATTAAGCTTGATCGGGCCAGGATTGATTCCCTCCGCTTGCAACTCATCCGGCTTGGCTAATTCGGCAAAGTGCACGGGGCGATCGGTAGGTGTCCAGCGTGGCGCGTCGTAAGGTTTGCGCGCGGGAATATCCTGCATCTGTATAACGCTCGCGTAACTGCCGGTCAGTGTCGCTGCACCCAGAGTGAGGGTTTGCGCCGCAATATCCAGTTCCTTCGCATTGCGTCCCATCACTACCAGCAACTTTGCATATGCGTTGAGCGGATTGTCAATCATGGCCAGACCGGGGCCGCTGATCGCGGGCAAGCCAAGTCCAGTCGGCGGACTGTTGCCCACCACTATCACTACACCGTTGCCCTTAGGCAGGGTATTGAGCAACACGGGAAATTTCGCGCCGTGATAGCTGGAAAGCGCGCCGAACCAGGAGGCAACGACACCTGCTGCATGCAATACTTCGTTGTTCGGCTGCGCCGGAAAAACGAAGGGCAGTTCAAGCTCGCCATTGTCCAGTTTGTCAAAGAAGGGAGCAGGCAGCAGCGCGAGATCATTGGGCAGTTTCAAATGCCGTACGGTGATATCCAGTTTGCTCTGGTTGCTGACATTCGCCCAGAGCGTCGAGTGCATGGGGTCTTCACAATCGCGCGTATAGTGTGCGATTAGATTTAAGGTTAACTTGTTGAAGTCGATGAACATGCTGGGATCAAGCGCGACATCGCTGGTATGTCCGTTGCTGTTTTCGCGAGGCATCGGCAGGCTGCTCATCTGTTCGTCGTTCAGCAGCACTCTCAGATGTGACAACTCGGGAATGAGTGCGGGCGACCAGGCGTAGTTCAGATGCAATTTGGCTGCGGTAATTACCTCGTCTTTGCGCAAGGAAAAAGACATGCTGCGATGGCCATCTACGCTGCGCAATTCGATCGGACTGAGTGCCCCCAGTTCTTCAAGGGTATATGAGTAGTGGCTGATTTCATCCGGTGTTTCACTCGTGACCGGCGCTGCTGCGTCGGCAGGAGGGGGCTCTGTACTGTGCTTTTTTGCATACACGATGCCGGGAGTGCTGGAGCAGGCGAAGATAGCCAAAGCCAGCAACACCTTGCGAAAATTACTATTATTGTTATTGAAATTCATAAGCTTGCGTAACTTTGTCATATTTAACTCACAATTTTAATCAATAGCCGTTCAAACGGGCATGGCAAAGAGGCAGCCCTTAATAATGCAGATGATTCTCGCAGGGATATTGCCCATACGTGCAATAACTCATAAATTAGCCATGCCCAGGCACCCTCGCTGCGCTCTCCCTCACCCAAACTCTCTCCCGGAGGGCGAGGGGGCAACCGTATCGCTACGCGAGTTTCACGTAAAGCTTGTACTCACCAAGTCCTGCAGTATGCAGTCGATACTTATGTTGTGTGCTTCATGAACGACCAGACCTGAACAGAAAATTGCGACCGGTATCTGCGAAATGGCTCAACTTATGCAGCAACCGCCCTTTGACAGTCCGATCGGCAAGTTTTCTGGAAATTTCTCGATACAAAGGATCGGGTTTTTTATTTTCTGTATCGCCGTGAAAATGTTCACGCACCCTTTTTTGCACATAATACCCCAGTTGCTGGTAACCTTTGAAGCTGTGAAACATGATTTCCTTCAAGCCTGTCAGGGGGTGATCCACTTCGCGGTGCTCGCTCCAGTCCAGCCAGGCATCCGCACGCGCCAGCGTACATTGCACCAGATTCATCTGCTGTTGCAAATCAAGCCCTTCAAACTCGACACCGACGAAGGTGTCTCGCAAAGAAATCACGCGTGCCGGGAAGACATACTCCCGGTCGCCCATGAACAGGGAAATCCGTACCTGGCTGTTCAATGGCGCCATACCCGCTGCGGGCATTTGCAGTCCCAGGCCGCCTTCCGAGTAATCGCTGGCGCGACAAACCACACTGCGACCCCCGGCGAGCTTCAGGGTGGCTTTCTGATTGCAGTTAACGCGATGATTGACGCGCACCTGTCTGGTCTCGGTTGCAACCGCTATGGTCGCACCGAGTATGATGAGGTTATAAATTGTCCACAGCAAGTTAAGTATAACCGTGTCAGTCTCAAAGGCATTCCACCAGAACAGGCGGGCGATGCCTATCAACAGACCCGCCACATTCAGTGCAAGCATGATCAGATAAGGTGCGCCGATTTCCCAGTCGAGAAAGTTTTTTTCAACCAGACCTCCTTTGGCTGTCACATTGAACTTGCCGAGTTTGGGATTGATCAGTGCTATCAGGGTGGGTCTGAAAATATACCAGGCAAGCGTCGCCTCATATAACTCAGCCCAGAATGAGTGACGATGGGCGCCCTGGATGCGCGAGTTGGTGACATTGGCATGCGCCAGGTGGGGCAGTGCATAAGCGGCAATGGCGAATGCCGAAGCATGAATGATGCGCGCCTCGAAAAACAGATAGGACAGGGGGGCGAGCAGAAATACCATGCGCGGCAGCCCGTAGAAAAAATGCAACATTGCATTCGAGTAACACAGTCGCTGCATCACGGACAGTCCCTTGCCAAACAAGGGATTGTCCAGGCGGAAAATTTGCGCCATGCCGCGCGCCCAGCGTATGCGCTGTCCGACGTGGCGGGACAGGCTTTCGGTTGCCAGACCTGCCGCCTGCGGCACGGAAATATAGGCCGTGTTATAGCCTCGTCTGTGCATTTTTAAAGCGGTGTGCGCATCTTCGGTCACGGTTTCAATTGCCACCCCGCCGACTTCCATCAAAATGGAGCGTCGCAGGACGGCACAGGAGCCGCAAAAAAAAGTGGCATTCCACAGGTCGTTGCCATCCTGAATCAGCCCGTAAAACAGTTCGCCCTCGTTGGGCACACGGCGGAAAGTGCCCAGATTGCGCTCGAACGGATCGGGCGACAGGAAATGATGGGGCGTTTGCAACATACCCATCTTTGGGTCGCGCAAAAACCAGCCTATAGTCATTTGCAGGAAGGAACGCGCCGGGATATGGTCGCAATCGAAGATGGCGACGAATTCGCCGCTGGTTTTTGCCAGTCCCGCGTTGATGTTGCCGGCCTTGGCATGGAGGTTGTTGTCACGCGAGATATAGGTCACCCCCACGCTGTTGGCAAACTCGCGAAATTCGTCGCGCCGCCCGTCGTCGAGAATACAGATGGTCAGTTTTTCCCGTGGCCAGTCTATCGCCAGTGCGGCCAGCACGGTCGGGCGTACCACTTTCAAATCCTCGTTGTAGGTCGGGATAAGAATATCGACCGTCGGCCAGAGCGTAAGATCGGCCGGCATCGGCTCGGGTTTGCGTTTCAACGGCCAGATGGTCTGCACATACCCCAATATCAGCACTATCCAGGCATAAGTTTCCGCCAGCAGCAAAATGACGCCGAAAACGCCGTCTGTCCAGCTGTTTAAATCCAGTGTCTCGGTGAACCGCCAGTACAGGTAGCGACTGGATTGATTGATCGAGAACACGATCATCATGATCGTGAACATTGTGCCGGTATAACGCCGTATATACAAAGACATGGCGAACACGACGCTGCCATAAACGATCTGCCAGTGCAAGCTCAGCGGAAGCGTCATGCTGAGCCAGAAAAGTCCGGCCGTTGCGAGCATTGCGGCGATACGCCAGTGGCGATGCTCCCAGCCATGCCAGTCAAGCAGCGCTGTCGCGTACCTGTTGACTCGGCCAAACTTGTAACGGTCTGGCTGGCGATCATCGCTGTGCCGGTTTGCACCTGCTTGGTCCACGGGGGGCATCACCCGCAGATTATTCACCTGCCACCCGCTCTTGCAGCCAATCGGATACCTGTTGCAAATCTTCCGCGGCCTGACTGTGAGGGGCATACTGGAGTACCGGCTGCTGAAAGGCCAGCGCCTCGCTCAATGACTCATCGCGATGAATGGGGCAGGGTGCCAGACGGTCACCTAACGAACTTTGCATGACATATTGAATATCCCGATTGAGAGGACGATCGCCGTCAAACTGGTTCAGTACGTAATACGAGCCGTAGAAGTCGCTCCGTTCGCTACAATAATAAGCAAGCAGACTCTCAATGGAATTCAGCGTTGCATAGGAGCCGGCATCCGGAATCATCACAACCAGCACCAGATTTGCTATCGACAATACTTGTTGAACGTATACCGAGGGTCCCGGCGGAGTGTCTATGAACGTCAATTCATCGGTCAGTGCCGCAAGGTTGTCACGCAACCAGTTGGGGGTCTGCGCGAGATGCGCTTCAAAGGTAATTCTTTCGACTTCCGATGCCTTGCCGTAGGGAATAAAGCTGACTCCGTAGGCGCTGTCGTACTCGGCGTAGTGCCAGCTGGCTTGCTGTAAGGTCTGGTGTATCAGGCCATTGGTGTCTCCCGGCTCCGCGCCCAGATGCAGGCGCATTGCATTTTGCGGGTCCATATCAACTATTCTGACAGCCTGACCGCTCGCGGCGAGTGAGCAAGCCAAATTGACTGAAACAGTCGTCTTGCCTACGCCACCCTTGGGGGAAATGACGGCGATTACTGTCATTACTTATTCAGAAAGCCGAACAGGCTGCGCAAATTTTTATCCGGAACATCTGCAGGTTCCGGAGAATTCAGCAAGCGTGAAAACACTGTGTTGAGCGGATCATTTTCCGACCTGATCGTTTGAGCAGGCAGCGCTTTGGCTGGTGTCGGGTGTGTGGTCTCATTCAACGCGCCAAACAAGGAGCGTAACGGGGCATTCGCCGGTGTGGAGGCTGGCTGAACAGGTCTGGTTGACGAACCAAACAGGGTCGAGGCTGGCGGGGTCGATGCAGTGGGGTTTGCAAGTACCGCTGACAGGCTGCGCATGCCATCTGGCGCGTGTCCACGCGACGCAGTTTGGGCGGGCGGCATGCGATTTGCCGGTGCGGCCGCCCTGAGTTTGGGTGCGGCTACTTGTGCCTTCGCGATTGCATTGACGATAGGCCAGCTTTGCTGGGCCTTGCTCATGGCGTGGTCCTGCTGAATTTCCTGATAACTTCCCGTATCGCCGCCAAATTTTTGGAAGAGGTTGCGAATGTCGGCATTGGCTGTTTTTTTCATGACCAAGCTGCTCCTAAGGGTATTTGCCGCAGGCTCAAGCCGCTCTGCCAAAGCGAAAAATAATCAACATGGCATCGGGCAGCGCCGGTTCAGTCTGGGTGAGCTGTAGTGCGGAACCCGCCCCCATGGCAGAAAACCAATGCGCGTAGATACCTTCCAGAATTGCTGGGGACCAGGCCAATGCCTGATCGCCAAACGCACTTTGCAGCGGCGCTGCATGATGTTCAATAAACAAACCGGTCTCGTTTTCCAGCAGTTGAACCCAGCCCCAATTCATGTCAAACCAGATTTCATTAATTGAATCTTGCAGTTCGGCGACGGTATTGCCGGAGGGGGTTGGCATGCCTTGCGTCATGGATTTTCCCAGTCGGGCCATCAAAACGCGCAACTCACCCACGGGAATCTGTTCGCCGAACTCACCTGCAAAAGCTGCTAAAAATGCGCCCCACTGAATCGAGCGCTGCTGTTTGGCGAAATAATCCAGGCTTTTTTCCAATTTATCCATTATCCTCACCCTGAAACATCGAATTTACATCTTGGTAGACTAAAATACGTTGAATTCTAACACTTAGTTAAGCGAGTTTGTTGATGTAATATCTCTATTTTGTAGGAATTTTCCTAGAAATATAAAAAATACCCCTAAGCAGCTGACAAGTAAATTCACAATCTCACTTGAAAAACAGAAATTCGACCCAATCTGAAGCGGGCACAAATTTTGGAGAAAGCTATGGAACAAAATCAAACAGCCCCGCACGATAATCTGAACAACGCCGATAATGCCGCTGCGGTTGACGCCAGCGATGTTATCCCCAGCCCGGAAGAGCTGCTGCAAGCTGCTGAGCGCACGGCGCAGGAGCACTATGATGCCTGGATGTATGCCAAGGCTGAAAGTGAGAACATTCGCCGCCGCGCGGCTGAAGACATCTCCAAAGCCCAGAAATTTGCGGTGGAGCGTTTCTCCAATGAAGTGCTGGCGGTAAAAGACAGTCTGGAAGCAGGCTTGGCTGTTGAGACGGCGACAGTCGAAAGCTTCAAGAGCGGCATGGAACTGACGCTCAAGCAGCTGACCAGTGTGTTCGAAAAGTTCAATATTGTTGAAATCAACCCGGTTGGTGAGAAGCTGGATCCTCACAGGCATCAGGCGATCAGCATGGTGGCAAGCGAATTGCCAGCCAACACCGTCGTCAGTGTGATGCAAAAAGGCTATGTGCTCAACGACCGCGTGCTGCGACCGGCGCTGGTACTGGTCTCTCAAGGAAAATAAATTTCGGCTCAAGCGACATGTAATTTTAAAAAACATACTTGAAATATTCAGCCCGCATCCCCAAGTTGCGTGGCATCGGAATAAATCAACAACATTTGAAAGGAATCAGTATTATGGGAAAAATTATCGGCATTGATCTGGGTACGACCAATTCTTGCGTTGCTGTGATGGAAAACGGCAAGACCAAGGTGATCGAGAACGCCGAAGGTACGCGCACCACCCCCTCCATCATCGCCTACATGGAAGATGGCGAAGTGCTGGTAGGCGCTGCCGCCAAGCGTCAGGCTGTCACCAACCCCAAGAATACGCTGTACGGCGTCAAGCGTCTGATCGGTCGCCGCTTCGACGAAAAAATGGTGCAGAAAGACATCGACATGGTGCCGTTTACCATCGTCAAGGCCAAGAACGGCGATGCCTGGATCAAGGTGCGCGACAAGGAGTTCTCAGCCCCTGAGATTTCCGCACAAGTGCTGATGAAAATGAAAAAAACCGCCGAAGACTATCTGGGCGAATCCGTATCTGAAGCGGTCATTACCGTGCCTGCCTATTTTAACGATGCACAACGTCAGGCTACCAAGGATGCGGGTCGTATCGCGGGGCTGGATGTCAAACGCATCATCAACGAACCGACCGCTGCTGCATTGGCTTTCGGTATGGACAAACAGGAAGGCGACCGCAAGATCGCCGTATATGATCTGGGTGGTGGCACCTTCGATATTTCCATCATCGACATCGCCGAAATCGACGGCGAGCATCAGTTTGAAGTCATGTCGACCAACGGCGACACCTTCCTGGGCGGCGAAGATTTCGACATGCGTGTGATCGAATTCCTGGTTGAAGAGTTCAAGAAGGAATCCGGCATCGATCTGAAAAAGGACATGCTGGCACTGCAACGTTTAAAAGACGCGGCCGAAAAAGCCAAGATCGAACTGTCATCCGCTCAGCAAACTGAAGTGAATCTGCCTTACATCACCGCAGATGCCAGCGGCCCCAAGCACCTGGCCGTAAAAATCACCCGCGCCAAGCTGGAGAGCATCGTCGAAGATCTGGTGGCACGCACCATCGAGCCCTGCAAGATCGCCATGAAGGACGCCGGCATTTCCATCTCCGACATTGCCGACGTGATTCTGGTCGGCGGTCAGACCCGTATGCCGATGGTTCAGGAAAAGGTCAAGGAATTCTTCGGTCGCGAGCCACGCAAGGACGTCAACCCCGACGAAGCTGTGGCTGTGGGCGCCTGTATCCAGGGCGGCGTATTGCAGGGCGAAGTCAAGGATGTGCTGCTGCTGGACGTGACACCTCTGTCTCTGGGCATCGAGACCATGGGCGG
Source organism: Pseudomonadota bacterium (assembly GCA_021783855.1). The sequence continues at coordinate 6,972 of JAJXTL010000033.1, read as the reverse complement.
CGTGATGACCAAGCTGATCAAGAAAAACACCACGATCCCGACCAAGGCCTCTCAGGTGTTCTCCACGGCAGACGATAATCAGTCAGCCGTGACCATCCATGTACTGCAGGGTGAGCGTGAAATCTCATCCGGTAACAAGAGCCTGGGCCAGTTCAACCTGTCCGACATTCCGCCCGCACCGCGTGGCATGCCGCAGATTGAAGTGACCTTCAATATCGACGCCAACGGCATCTTGCATGTCGCAGCGAAGGACAAGGCCACCAACAAGGAAGCGAACATCACCATCAAAGCCAGCTCCGGTTTGTCGGAAGCCGAGATCGAAAGCATGGTACGCGATGCCGAGGCACACGCAGAAGACGACAAGAAGGCAGTAGAGCTTGTGTCTGTGCGCAACCAGCTGGATGCGCTGATTCACTCGACAAACAAGTCGCTGAAGGAATATGGCGAACAGCTGACAGCCGATGAAAAATCGGCCATCGAAGCCGCTGTCAAAGAAGCCGAAGAAGTGGTGAAGAGCGACGACAAGGACGCCATCGAAGCCAAATCTGAAGCATTGGCGACCGCCGCACAGAAGCTGGGTGAAAAAATGTACGCTGCCGAACAGGCCAAGTCGCAGGGTGCGGATGCGGGTGCCGGTGCATCACATGAAGCTCATAAGGATGAGGGCGACGTGGTGGATGCCGAGTTCACTGAAGTCAAGGACAAGAAGTAAGCAATCCAGGATCGAGACCGCAGGGGTCTTCCCCGCACAACTAAGTGGCGAAGCCACCAGTTGTTGCGTGAAGGATTGAGGACTGAGCAAAGTCAGTCTCAACTCTTAGATCCCCTGCACTTGTACACCAATCAGTTAGGAGTAAAGATAGGGGAGCATGGAACGAGGTCGCCACCAGGCAACTCAATCCTTGCTCCTCAATCCTTTTATAACCATGAGCAAAAAAGACTACTACGAAGTTCTCGGCATCAATCGCGATGCTGCGGAAGATGAAATCAAGAAGGCTTATCGCAAACTGGCGATGAAGCATCACCCTGACCGCAATCCGGATAACCCGAAGGCGGAAGAACACTTCAAGGAAGCCAAGGAAGCCTACGAGACCCTGTCCGATGGACAGAAGCGTGCGGCCTATGATCAATACGGTCATGCCGCATTCGAAGCGGGCGGCATGGGCGGCGGAAGTCCGTTCGGCGCAGGCGGCGCAGGCGCACAGGGCTTTGATTTCTCCGATATTTTCGGCGATATTTTCGGCGGCGGACGCGGCAACGGTGGCGGACGCAGTAATGTGCAGCGCGGCGCCGATCTGCGCTACAACCTGGAAATCACGCTGGAACAGGCAGCACGCGGCACCGAGACGCAGATACGCGTGCCGACCATGGAGGAGTGCGATACCTGTCATGGCTCGGGCGCCAAACCCGGCACCAGTCCTGTCACCTGTACGACTTGTGGCGGGCACGGTCAGGTGCGCATGCAGCAAGGCTTCTTCTCCATCCAGCAGACTTGTCCGCGCTGTCACGGCAACGGCAAGATGATTTCGCAGCCCTGCAAATCCTGCAACGGCAGCGGACGCATCAAGCAACACAAGACCCTGGCGGTGAAAATTCCGCCCGGTGTGGATAACGATGATCGCATACGTCTGTCCGGTGAAGGCGAACATGGGGTCAACGGCGGGCCGTCCGGTGACTTGTACGTGGTAATTCACGTCAAGGCGCATGCGGTATTCCAGCGCGACCATAATGACCTGCATTGCGAAATGCCGATCAGCTTCAGCACGGCAGCCCTGGGCGGAGAAATCGAGATCCCGACGCTGGATGGCAAGGCGCACATCAAGATTCCGGCCGAAACGCAGAGCGGCAAGATATTCCGTTTGCGCGGCAAGGGTATCAAGGGGGTGCGCAGCACAACGCATGGCGATTTGCACTGTCATGTGATTGTAGAGACGCCGGTCAATCTGACGGATCGCCAAAGAGAGTTGCTGCGTGAGTTTGAAAGCATCAACGATCTGAACAGCGAGCACCATAATCCGCGAGCAAAATCCTGGATGAACAAGGTCAAGGACTTCTTCGGCTCATAGTTCGCAGCGTCCCGGGAGCCTTCCCGGGATTCTCCGCTCCATGTCATCATTTCGGCTGATGCGTGCAGCAAAAACATGCAGTTTCTCGCCGTCGCAGTTATCATTGCGTCCTTGAGTAAATATCAGGGCAATGCAATGTACCCATCCATAGAAAATTTCGTCGGCAATACGCCGCTGGTGTGTTTGAAGCGTATTCCGGGTATTACCAGCAACGTGCTGCTGGCCAAACTCGAAGGCAATAATCCCGCAGGTTCGGTGAAAGACAGGCCGGCTCTTTCGATGATTTTACATGCCGAGCAGCGCGGCGAGATCAAGCCCGGCGATACGTTGATCGAGGCGACCAGCGGAAATACCGGTATTGCGCTGGCGATGGCTGCGGCGATGAAGGGTTACCGGATGATACTGGTGATGCCTGAGAACCAGAGTGTGGAGCGTCGTCAGAGCATGCGCGCATTTGGCGCGGAACTGGTGCTGACGGCCAGCCAAGGCGGCATGGAATTGGCGCGCGACACGGCACAAGCTTTGCAGAAGGCGGGGCGCGGCTTCATTCTTGATCAGTTTTCAAATCCCGACAACCCGCTTGCTCATTATGAAGGCACTGCACCGGAAATCTGGCGCGACACGGGCGGGAAGTTGACGCACTTTGTCAGCAGTATGGGTACCACCGGCACCATCATGGGTTGTGCGCGGTTCTTCAAGGAACAGAATCCACATGTGAGCGTTATTGGCGTGCAACCGGAAGAGGGTGCGCAGATTCCCGGCATCCGCAAATGGCCGCAAGCCTATTTGCCGTCAATCTACCATCCGGAAAACGTGGATAGAATTGAGCTGGTGAGCCAGGCGGATGCGGAGGAGATGACGCGCAGACTGGCACGGGAAGAGGGTATTTTCTGCGGTATTTCTTCGGGCGGCGCATTGAGCGTAGCATTGCGAATTTCGCAACAGCTTGAAAATGCAGTGATTGCATTCATAGTCTGTGACCGGGGCGATCGTTATCTGTCCACGGGCGTATTTCCTGCCTGATTCAGGGGTCGAGAAATAATAAGTTGGACAATCGCCGGGGTTTATTTGCGATGCAGCCCGCGAAGCACGACGCGCCGTTGTGTTATTCACTACAAGCGGCTTGCGACAAAGGGATGTGCGCAAATAAGCCCCGGCCCACAGGGTTGCTGCGCATTCGAGCGTTTGCGGCGTTGCGAAGCTTGCGAATGGAATAACCATTGCGAGTTTTTGTCCGCCGGACAAAATCCCTGCTTACCCCCATTCGCTGCTCTTCGCGCCTTGCATCCATCGCGGATGCGCAGCAACGAATGTTCAACTTATTATTTCTCGACCCCTTAGCCACAAATGCCGGGAATATGGTTACAATCGCAAGTCTATGATAATACTGTTCAGTAATGAAAAATGAAATACAGCGTTATGTGAGGGTTATATTGCAGTTATGGATGCTCTCCATGGTTGCTGTTTTTATGGTGGATGCGAGCGCGCTGGTGCTGGGTGAGATTCAGGTGGTAAGCCATCTGGGGCAGTCGCTCAGCGCCAGAATTGCGTTAGACGAATTGTCCGGCACGGATGCGCTGCAACTCAAGGCCCGTCTGGCAAGTGCAGAAGATTACCAAAAGCTGGGGTTGCAATATCCCGATGGCCACAAGTTCTCCTTTCAACTGGTGAACGAGGCGGGGGCACAACCTTTTATACGTGTTTTCACACGGCAGCCGATAGACGATCCTTTCGTCAATTTGCTGGTTGACATTGCCACCCAGTCAGGCAGGTTAATCAAGGCTTATACCTTCCTGCTTGATCCGCTGCCCGATTTTTCTGCGTCGGTCGAAGAGGCTCAGCAGGCGTCTCCAGGAGCCGTTTCTGAACCCGCAGGCTCAGCCAGGCAAGAAATAACAGTTAAGCCGGTAGCCAGGCGCAAGCGTCACCGCGCCGGGAAAATCCCTGTCAGTCTGGTGCAGAATGGCAGGCATCACATGAAGCTTGCCATGTCGCTGTCCATTTCCAGATATGACCCTTCGGCATCTGTTGACACAGATGCACTGCAGGAAGAGTTGATTGTGAAAGAAAAGCTGCTCAACGATTTGAAACTGCAAATCAGTGAGATGGAGGGAATGATCAAGGCATTGAACGATAAGCACGCACTTGCAGATCACACCGCTTCCGGCGTTGCGGGTGACAACGGTATGACAGGAACGACGGTAAGCGAGCCAGCTAGTGAGGTTGTCGTGAGTGCGCCAGTCAGCAAAGAATCAATCAGGCCGAAAATCGTACCTGCCGTTCAGCCACGGGTAAAACCAGCAGCAGAATTGAATTGGCAGTATTCTGCAATGGTATTGATCGCGTTATTGTCCGGCGTGCTGGGTCTGCTCCGGTATCGGAAGCGTCGGCAGGATGACCAGACGGGTATGTTTGATGATCTGCCTGAAGAGGCTGTCGTTGTCGAAATCAAGAAGCCGTTTCATGAACAACCGCCTGCCGTGCAGCCGTTGGCTGCATCCGAAGAAAAATTTGCCGAGCCGATGTTTTCTGCCGATCCCGCACCTTTGAAGTTTGAGGAAACAGAGTTGCCATCGGGTGAACTACAGGCAGCCCCTTGTAGCGAAAGAAGGAGCGAGCCTAGCGTGCCTCCGGAATATGCAATCCTGATGGAGGCGAACAGACATTTGCGCGCAGGTGATGAGATGCTGGCGGAGAAGGCGCTGCTTCGGGCGATCAAGGTTAATCCGAAGAATACTTATGGCTATCTTGCCTTGCTGAAGATTTACCAACAACATGCTGATACGGCGGGCTTTGCAAAAACGGCGAAAAAACTCAAGGAGACAGGTGATGAAATCACTTTTGAGGAAGCCGCAGCAATGGGTCGCGAGCTGGACCCGGAAAATCCGCTTTATTCATCTGGAATGCCCGGTTAACGTGAAACTCGCGTCGCGATTCGTCCGCCTACTCGCCCGCTTGCGGGATAACCAGCGACTTTGCCATCGTTTTGTGATGGCTTAGTCGAGTGGCTAGTTGTTTCATCTGAGGATTGAGGAGAGGGAACGGACATGTCAAGTTTGCGAGTTGTTGCGAGTTATTGCGAGTTATTGCCCAAGGGCAATATACCTGCGAACCCCGCTTGCCCGCAGGGCATCATCCCTGCGAGAATATTTGCATTTTTTGGGGTGGCTACATGCCATGCCCGTTACCGTGAAAGTCGCGAAGCGATTCGTTTGTTCCCTCTCCCTTCGGGAGAGGGTTTGGGTGAGGGAACCGACCGGCGCAAGCACTTTCATTCTCAGGGGTGGAGCTTGCGCCATGTCGGTTAGGCCGGTTTAACGGTTCCCTCTGGTGTTGCCCGGGAGGGCGCAAACAGTTTGACGGCATCCTCCTGGTGGTTCTTGCGGGCTAAGCTGTCAGCCGTATCTCCCTCGTTTGTTTCAAGGCTGCTGTCGGCACCCTGCTCCAGCAGCAGTTTGACAATCTCGCCATAACCCGAGGCGGCTGCCTTGTGAAGCGCGGTATAGCCGTCGTCGGCCGCTGCATCCAGATTTGCTCCGCTTTCAATCAGCAGCGCTGCTAGCTCCGGGTGGTTGCGTGCTGTTGCCTGAATCAGCGGTGTCCAGCCGTAATTATTGCGTGCATCAACCTTGGCATGCTTGCGGATAAGTTGTCTTGCGCATGCAGTATGTCCGCCGAATGCCGCCCAGTGCAATGCGCTATTTCCGCCCAGGTCGAGCGCATCGACATCGGCATCGTGTTGCATCAGCAGTGCAAGGATTTCATCGCGGCCATTGAACGCCGCCATCATCAGCGGTGTCCAGCCACGGTTGTCGCGGATCTCGGTATTGTATTCGGCTTCAAGGAAGAGGGCCGCCGCGGTGCGATTGCCTGTTTCGACTGCCTCGAAAAATCCTTCCGGCGTACAGGGAAGATTATGTTTTTGCAGTTCGTTTTTCAGGTTCGGGTCCGGATCGGCCCAGTCGGTAGCGGGGTGGGAAGTAAAATTTGCAAATGCTTCGGATCTGACGTCCCAGATGTCATGGCGTTTATCGGGTGGTTCCTGAGCTGCGTGAACCAGACTCAGATGCATGATCTCCGCTGCGATGCCGGGCGGGAAGCCCGATCGTTCGCCGCGGTCGCTGACCAGCAACTCCCGAAAATAGTCGTCGATGGCATCATCATCCCAAAGCGACATGAGGGTATCCAGAATTCGCGGATACTTGCTCTCCAGCGCGTAGGGGTAGTGTTCTGTTTTTCCGCCTAAGATTCTGAGCAATCGCTGGTTCATGGTTTTTCCATCTGTGCAATATTGCGTCTGGATAATGCCGGGTTCTGTGCAAAGTAACGCTTGATGCCGCTCAGTACAGCATTAGCCAGTTTTGTTTGATAATCCTCGTCGTTCAGGCGTGCTTCCTCGTCGGGGTTGCTGATGAAGGCTGTCTCCACCAGAATCGACGGGATGTCCGGCGCTTTCAGTACGGCAAATCCGGCCTGTTCGACATGGCCGCTATGCAAATCATTGATGTCGTTCAATTCTCCCAGCACCTGTTTGGCCAGATGCAGGCTGTCCGTGATGGTGGCCGTTTGCGACAGATCCAGCAAAGTGCGGGCCAGATAGGGGTCTTTTACGGCGATGTTAACCCCGCCTATCAGATCGGCGTCATTTTCCTTCTTGGCCAGCCAGCGAGCGGCGCTGCTGGTTGCGCCATGTTCGGATAACGCGAAAACGGACGAGCCGTGGGCGTCCGGCCTGATGAAGGCGTCGGCGTGTATGGAGACGAACAAGTCCGCGCGGGCTTTGCGCGCCTTGACGACACGACCGCCGAGTGGAATGAAGTAGTCGCCGTCGCGTATCAGCACGCCGCGCATATTCGGTGTGTCATTGATCAGTGCAGCGAGACGGCGTGCTATTGCCAAGGTAACA
>JAJXTL010000032.1 GCA_021783855.1 Pseudomonadota bacterium | reverse complement strand
CATGCCGTAGCGGCAGCTTATCCCGACGCGCTGATTATCGGTTCCGATCAGGTTGCCCTGCTGGAAGGATTGCAAATCGGCAAGCCGCTCAACCACGACAATGCGGTCCGGCAACTGCGCACCATGCGCGGCAAGACGACCTGCTTTTATACCGCACTGACGCTGCTCAACACCCGCAGCGGTCACATGCAAACTGGAGTCGCGGAAAATTTTGTCACCCTGCGCAATCTTGACGATGCGGAGATCGAAGGCTATTTGCTTAAAGAACAGCCTTACCACTGCGCCGGCAGTGCAAAATCAGAGGGTTTAGGCATCGCGCTGATGACCAGCATGAGCGGCGACGACCCCAACGCACTGATCGGCCTGCCGCTGATCCTGCTCACCGACATGCTGCGCCGCGAAAACGTGAAATTATTCTAACGGACATGGACAATATGCCGCACCTTATTACAAAACCCTCCATGCCCACCCCCTTTTCTCCCAGCTCTCTGATGAAACTACTAGCCATTCGACTAAGCTGCATAACAACCGCAGCCAAGTCGCTGGTTATCCCGTTAGCGGGCGAGAGGGACTCGGTCTTGCAACTCAGGATTCTCTTTCATCTATGACCATCAAACCAGGCACCTTATATCTTATTCCCTGCACGCTGGGCGACACCGAAGCTTCACAGGTACTCCCGCAGCATGTGATCGACATCGCGCGCAGCTTGCAGCATTACGTAGTCGAACAACCCAAGACCGCACGACAATTCCTCTCATCGCTCAAACACACGCACCCGATCCAGTCGCTGCACTTTGCCACGCTCAATGAACACACGACAACCTCCGAACTGCCGGAACTACTGGCACCGCTGCTGGCAGGACACGATGTTGGCATCATTTCCGAAGCAGGCTGTCCAGGCATCGCCGATCCCGGTGCAGAACTGGTCAATCTGGCACATCAAAAGGGGATACGCGTCATCCCACTGGTCGGCCCTTCCTCGATTTTGCTGGCTTTGATGGCATCGGGATTGAATGGTCAGTGCTTCGCCTTCCACGGCTACCTGCCGATTGCAGAAGCTGACAGAAACAAGACGATAGCCGCGCTGGAAGCGGAATCGTCCAGGCGTAGCCAGACTCAGATGTTCATCGAGACGCCGTATCGCAACGACAAATTATTTGCAGCGCTGCTCGCACAGTGCCATCCTCACACTCAGCTATGTGTCGCAACCGATGTCAGCCTGGCTAGCGAACAGATACAGACGCGCAGTATTTCTCAATGGAAAGCCCGGCCCGCTCCGCAACTGAATAAGCGCCCCAGTCTGTTTTTACTGCTCGCCAAGCGGTAACGTCAAATTTTACAGTTTTTTAGTTGTCATAAGCCCCGCTTTCTGGTATTAAAGCGGACTTGATTTTTTACGCTGGAGAATTGCAATGTCGCAACTATCACTAAAACCGATCGCCCCCTATCAGGCAAAAGAAGGCGAGGCCTATATGAACCCGCAACAGCGCGAGCATTTTCGCCGGGTTCTGCAACAAATCAAATCAGGCCTGGGTGAGGATATCGACCGTACCGTACATACCATGCAGGATGAAGCCACGGTGTTTGCCGACCCGAATGATCGCGCCACACAGGAATCCGACATCAGCCTGGAATTGCGCAACCGCGACCGCGAGCGCAAACTGATCAAGAAAATCGATGAAATGCTGGGCAAGATCAATGCCGATGAGTATGGCTATTGCGAGAACTGCGGAATCGAAATCGGCTTAGGCCGCCTGGAAGCACGCCCGACTGCCACGCAATGCATAGACTGCAAGTCGCTGGACGAGATTCGTGAAAAGCAAATGGCGAAATAGTATTCGCCATTTCTTTCGGCGCAGCCACAAACAGATGGCGAAGTAACTTAGCCATCTGTTTCTGCAGGGATGATGTCCGGCTGGCAAGTGGTTTTAGCAGGGATGATGTCCAGTGGACATCAACTCGCAAAAGGTGGTTTTAGCAGGGATGATGTCCAGTGGACATCAACTCGCAAAAGCAGATAGCACAGGCTGCCCCGCCCGGCACTGTTTTGCGGTACAGCTACCCGGTCAATCCCAGTTTTTCCCACCCCTCATGCCCCAGCTTCTTCAGCGTCTCGACATTGTTATCGGCAATCCGCTCCGCATCGGGAAAAGCATCCACGGCCTTATCCACGCTGTCTTCGCGCAACAGGTGCAGCGTCGGATAAGGCGCACGGTTGCTGTAGTTCTCGATGTCATCCGGCTTAGTGCCGGCAAACTGGTACTGCGGATGCAGGCTGGCAACCTGAAATGCATCCTCGAACTCGGGCTCTGCGGTAGCGACATCAACCGCATCCAGAAAATCGTTGAAGTCCAGAAAGTCATTGAGCACATGAGGATGGATCAGCAGCGTGGTATCCAGCACATCGGGATCGGTGTCTTGCAGATGACGAAGCTCCGTCAGCAATTCTTCCAGTAAGGCATCCTCCGTCGTGGCAGCACTCACCACATAGCGTATCTGTTTCTTGACATGTACCGCCTTGGCGAACGGGCACAGGTTCAAACCGATGACTGCTTTTTCAAGCCAGTCCTGTGTGTCCGCGATGATGTTTTCGTTAGTCATTTTATCTACCTTTATTTCGTTATTTCTGCGAATAACCAGCGACTTTGCTGGCGTAGTTTGCCGGCTTAATCGAATGGCGAGTTGTTTCTTCAGAAGGGAAGCCCGCTGACTTAATCATTTCCGCGCAGCGCGACAACATCACAGACTATGGCGGGCCATTTAACAATGCAAAGGCGGCTCGTCCATCAACGCGATCTGCTCGCGCAACTCCAGAATACGGTCTTGCCAGTAACGCTGAGTATTAAACCACGGGAAAGCCGCCGGAAACGCCGAATCATCCCAGCGCCTCGCGATCCAGGCAGAATAATGGACCAGACGCAAAGTGCGCAGCGCCTCAAGCAAGTGCAGCTCGCGCGGATCGAAGTCATAAAAATCCTCATAACCCGCCAGCAAGTCGCCGAACTGCCGGGTCTGCTCGACTCGATCACCGGACAGCAGCATCCACAGATCTTGTATCGCAGGTCCCATGCGGCTGTCGTCAAAATCCACGAAGTGCGGGCCTGCATCGGTCCACAACACATTGCCGACATGACAGTCGCCGTGCAGGCGCAGACTCTTCACATTCCCCGCACGCTCAAAGCAGCGGCGCACCCCGTCCAGCGCAAGGGCTGCCACGCCGCGATAAACTTCGAGCAATTCACGCGGGATGAAGTCGTACGCCAGCAGAAATTCGACGGGTTCAGTGCCAAAAGTCTGCATATCCAGCGTGGGGCGATGTTGGTAAGATTCCAGCGCGCCTACCGCATGAATACGCCCGATAAATCGCCCCATCCATTGCAGTGTGTCGCGGTTATCCAACTCCGGCGCACGTCCGCCATGCTTGCTGAACACGGCAAAACGAAAATCCCCGAAAGCGTGCAGCGTATCTCCGTTGATATTCAGCGCGGGCACCACCGGAATTTCGCGCTCACTCAGCGTTGCCACAAAAACATGTTCTTCGAGTATCGCTGCGTCCGTCCAGCGCGCCGGACGATAGAACTTGGCGACCAGCGGCGGGCCATCCTCCATGCCCGCCTGATAGACGCGGTTTTCATAACTGTTCAGCGCCAGCAAACGGCCGTCGCCGCGCAGACCGATACTGTCCAGCGCATCCAGTACGGTATCGGGCGTGAGTAAACTGAAGGGGTGTTGAATGTCCATGCTCGACATTGTACGGCAAGTTAGTCCTTAGTCCTTAGTCCTTAGTCCTTAGTCCTTAGTCCTCGCCCCTTCACGCAACAACTTGGGGCGCGGCCCCTGTGCGGGGAAGACCCTTGCGGCATGAATCCTCGATCCTCGATCCTGAATCCCTTACTCCAGCAAACTTGCCAGTGTCAGCATGAACAGCACGACCAGCATGAATACCGATGAGCGCCACACCAGCCGACTCGCACAATACAGGGCCGCGTCACCGTTCTTGTCACCGACGCCTAATTCCACCCTGTCCAGCAACGTGCCATCTTGCGGGATGGGCAAGCCCAGACGCACGCCCGATGCCCCGGCAGCACTGGCCAACAGGACACCTGTTTCGCTATCCGGCCAGAGGGACGCCTGAGAGCGCCAGCAGTAGACCGTATCCTCGAAATTGCCGACGATGGCAAAAGTTGCAGCCGTCAGACGGATCGGCAACCACTCCAATCTGAAACACATTTCGCGGGCAAAACTGCCTGCTCCAGCCGACTCTTCGATGCCCGATTCATCATGCGCGCCCATCGCACGAGCTATGCAATAAAGCAACGCCCCGGCGGCCCCTCCCAACCCCAGCATGCTGAACACCACAAACCACACGATCACGCCAAAAAAATGATGAAGTGCGGCGACCAACGATGTTTCGATGGCGACGCGCGCAATTTCCTCGGCGCTCAAACCATCTGATGTCCTGCAGCGTAAATCGGATAACAATACACGGGCTTCATCCAGGCGCTTGCCGCGCAAAGCCTGTTGAATATCTTTATAACTCTGGCTGAAGCGGCGAAAACCCATGCACAGGTACAACACCACCACGTTGAACACCCAGGCGAAAACCGGATGCAAGTAATGCAATCCCCAGAATATCAGCATACCACCGGCGACCATGGGCAATACAGCCAGCCACCAGGCCGTCCTGCCATGCTTGTACTCTCCTGAATTAAAATGGTGCTGAAAATAATCGACGTAAGCGGACGACCAACCATACAGAAATTTATGCGACCAGAGCGGTTTGAGTTGTTCCAGCAGCAGCGCGGCGATCAGGGCAGACAGGCTCATGACATCAGCAAAATTCAACAAGGTAAAGATGAGTGAAGATAGCACATGTTCGCCTGCTCCGCCTGCCGCTGCCAAACAGTCCACCCGCTTTTCCAAACAGGTGAAGAAAGCCCTGCTCGCCAAGTGCGCGCGGGTTGCCGTTCTGGCGCGTGTCGGCACGATCAACTCAGCCCGGCACGCCGCTTGCCGCCGTCTTTGAGAGGATAGGAAATTATCTGAAAAAGTATGAAAAAGGTTCGGGAATGTTTATCATCGCTCCTGACAATTAAGATTTTTTCACAGAAAGGAGACAACATGAAAACGAATAGCTGGTTATTCTTCGCCCTGCTGGCCGCATCACAGACTGCCTTCGCCGAAGACCAGACTCATTCAGGACAGGCCGTTACAAATGCCGTTCAGTCCGGCTCACACGCCAGCGCCAGTGCAGGTCATTCGATTGCCGCTTCGGGCCAGGTGACCTCGGGCATCTCCGCAATACCGCTTGCCATCGGCGGGGTCGTGAGCGGCACGGCAGGCGCACTTTCCGCTCAGGCTGCCCACGGCTCGGCAAAAGCCGCGACCGCCCCCATCGGCGCACCGCTGGATATCACCAATGAGACCATCACCGTGATGCCGCCAGACGAAGCGCTGAAAAATGACAAGCCGGTCCCGGAAAAATCGGACAAAGGCATCTAACAGCCATTTAAGGGAGTTACCATGCGATTCAAAACGATATTCGGCAAGACCCTGCTCGCCTCCTTGCTGCTGGCATTTGCGTCCTTACCTGTTTATGCAGGCATGGGCAGCGGCAGCAGTGGCGCATCGGAAGAAAGCCATTTCACGCCCGAACAGATCATCCAGTTTGCCAAGCAGGTGGAAAAAACACTGGCCGCAAAGAGTGCACATGTCGCCATTGTGGCGCGCATGGGTCGCCCCGCCTCGGAACTACCTGAAGGGATGCACTACACGCATGTGGCATTTGCCGTATATTCGCAGATCACCACCGCTGACGGCCGGCAGATTCCGGGATATGCGATGTACAACCTGTATCAGGAGGACAAGCATCCCGATGTGAGCGATCTGGTGCAGGACTTTCCGGTAGATTTTTTCGCGGGCGTCTCAGTGCTTGAGGCCGGAATCATTATTCCTTCGGCCAAACTGCAGCAACGCCTGCTGGATGTCATCAATTCGCCGACCTATGCCGCACTGCACGATCCGCACTATTCATTGATCGCCAACCCCTACACGCTGGGACGGCAGAACTGCACCGAGCATACGCTGGACGTGATCGGTGCTGCAATCTACCAGACCAGCGATATCAAGCGGATCAAGGCGAATGAAATCGCCTACTTCAAGGCGCAGCCCGTCAACGTCAATCCGTTCAAACTGGCCTTAGGTTCAATGTTCAGTTCTGAAATTTCCATGTCGGATCAACCCGGCGCCCCTGTCACGGCAACTTTTGAGACGATCAGCAGTTTCTTGCAGAAATACGACAAGGGATCGGAGGTAATAACCATTACCCCGGAACCGTAATCCAATAAAAAACCCGCCGAGGCGGGTTTTTTATTGCAGCCACAAACCATTAACTGGCCAGCTTGGCTGCTATTTCGATTTCGGCGGCTGCCCAGTGATCAGTGGTGCAACCCTGAAAACCTGAGCGCTCGGCGATGTAGTAAGCGGCTGTTTCCACCATGCGATAGCGTTCCTGAGCCGATGGCTGCGCAGTCTTCTTTGCAACAGACTTGGCCGCGGCTTTAGCTGCTGCGGGTTTCTTTTCCGCAATTTCTTTGGCCGCAGGCTTGACTGCTGCGGGTTTCTTTTCCGCAATTGCTTTGGCCGCAGGCTTGACTGCTACGGGTTTCTTTTCAGCAACAGGCTTGACTGCTACGGGTTTCTTTTCAGCAACAGGCTTGCTTGCCGGCTTGGTGACTGCCGCCTTAGCCGCAGGCTTGGCAGCCGGCTTCTTTGCAGCCGCTTTTGGCGCTTTTTCTACTTCCGGGAAAGGCCACACTGCGGACTCTGCCGGCTTCACTGTCGATTTTGTTGCCTTACTTGCAACCGTTTTTTTGACGGTTTTCGCTTCTTCTACCATGATTGCAATCTCCCGGATGAATAGTCAAAAAAAACCTGTAACGGCGCCATCATATTGCGCAAGTCAGCCACAGTCAACAGAATGCGAAAAATCATCACCGATTCGGCGCAGTTAAGTGAATCTTAACCGATTATACAGAATATACGGTTTAAACAATCGCATCCGGAAGGTCATTCCTGACGCTGCCTGAGTTCAACCCGCTTGAGATAGGCCTCGCGTGCAATCTGCACATCTTCCAGAAAATAAGGCAACTCCTTCAGCAACATGGCTTGCGGTCCGTCTACCAGCGCCTTGATTGGTGCCGGATGAAAGTCCACCAGCACCATGTTGGCGCCGGACAGCACACCCTGCGCCGTCACATGCATCATGTCCATGATACCGTCAGGGGAAGCTGCGCGCGAGCCCACCGAGTGCGACGGATCAACGCACACCGGCATGCGCGTCAGGCGCTTCACCACCGGCACATGCGCAAAATCGACAAAATTTCGATGCGGATCGGCCATATTGGTCTTCATGCCGCGCAGGCAGAACACCACATTGCGATTGCCTTCGGACGCCAGATATTCCGCCGCGTTGAGCGATTCATCCAGCGTGATGCCGAAACCGCGTTTGAGCAGCACCGGCATTTTGGTCTGACGTCCGACGATTTTCAGCAACTCGAAATTCTGAGTGTTGCGCGTGCCGATTTGCAACATCACGCCGGTCGCCTCCCCGGTCTGATGCAGCGCCTCGTTGATTTCATCGAGATGCGATTCGTGGGTGATTTCCATCGCCATCACTTTTATGCCGTATTTACCAGCCAATTCGAACACGTAAGGCAGACAGTTCTTGCCGTGCCCCTGGAACGCATACGGGCTGGTGCGCGGCTTGTAGGCGCCCATGCGGGTGCACGCCTGACCATTGTCTTTGAGTGCGCGCAGCATGATCTCGACGTGTTCCCGGTTGTCCACCGCACACAAGCCGGCAAACACGTTCAGCGTATCCTGCCCGAAACGCACGCCGTTGTATTCAAAATGGGTAGGTCGCTGATCGTCCTTGTGACGCCCGAGTATGCGATATTCCTCGGAAACACGCACCACGCGCTCGACGCAAGGCAGCCCCTGCATATCCGCGATGTCCAGCAGCTTGGTATTGCCGATCAGATAGATCTCCGTCACCGTCTGCTCAACGCCGCGTTCAACATGCACGCGTGTCTGTATTCCCGGCATCGCTGCCAGGTGTGCCAGCAACTGCTGGTATTCCAGGGGGTTTTCGGAAACGTTGCTGCTCAGAATCAGAATCATATAGCCACCTTAAAGTTATTGAGTGCCCGATGCAATTGCATCACATCGCGTATCTTTACATCCACGCAGGCCGGATATCTGCTGCCCGTATTCACCCAGACCGTGCGCATCCCCAATTGTTTCGCCGTCAGCAGATTTTCCAGGCTATCCTCGACCATCACGCATTGCGCGGCGCGAACCCGATGGCGCCGCATCACATGCCTGAAACCGTAACAATCCGGTTTTGGACGATAGTTCGTCTGTTCCACCGCAACCACATCGTCGAATAAATCCGCCACCCGCAGCAACTTTAACACGGCGTGCGCATAATGCTGCGGCGCGTTTGAAAAGACGACTTTTTTTCCCGGCAAGGCGCGCAACACATGGCGCAGGCGGGGTGCGTACAACACCATTTTGTCCAGCTCGGGAAACTGGTGCGTATGCCACAAAAAATGCGCAGGGTCCGTTCCGTGGTGCCGCATCAGACCGCTCAGGGTCGCGCCATACTTATGCCAGTAATGCATGCGCAGCGCATTCGCCTCATCTTCCTCAAGCTGCAGATGCGCCTGCAAATAGGCCGTCATGCTTTTATTGATGTGCGGAAAAATGTGCGGACTCGCGTCGTGCAGCGTGTTGTCCAGATCAAAAATCCACAGCGGGGATGCCACTACTTACTCTTGATGAGCGTACCCACACCCTCATCGGTCAGAATCTCCAGCAGCAGCGCGTGCTGAACACGTCCGTCGATGATGTGCACCGAACGCACGCCGCCGCGCGCCGCATCCAGTGCCGAGCTGATCTTGGGTAACATGCCGCCGGACAGCGTGCCGTCGGCCACCAGTGCGTCGATTTGCGAAGGCGTCAATCCGGTCAGCAGTTTGCCACTCTTGTCCAGCACGCCCGGCGTATTGGTGAGCAGCACCAGCTTTTCGGCATTGAGCACTTCGGCCAGCTTGCCGGAAACCACGTCGGCGTTAATATTTAAAGTTTCGCCGTCAGGACCCACGCCGATCGGCGCGATAACCGGGATAAAATCGCCGGAGTCCAGAAAAGTGATGATGGATGGATCGATCTGGTTGATGTCGCCGACCAGACCGATATCCACCATCTCGCCGGGAACTGCGTCGCTTTCCAGCAACAGCTTTTTGGCCCGGATAAACGATCCGTCCTGTCCGGTCAGACCGACCGCCTTGCCGCCATGGCGATTGATCAGGTTGACGATGTCCTTGTTGACCTTGCCCAGCACCATTTCGACCACATCCATGGTCTCTTCATCGGTGACGCGCATGCCCTGAATGAACTCGCCCTGCTTGCCTACCCGCTTGAGCAGCTCGTTGATTTGCGGACCGCCGCCGTGCACCACCACCGGGTTCATACCGACCAGCTTCAGCAGCACCACGTCGCGTGCGAAACTCTCCTGCAACGCAGGATCGGTCATTGCGTTGCCGCCGTATTTGATCACGATGGTCTTGTCAAAAAATCGCTGGATGTAAGGCAGTGCTTCGGAGAGCACGAGCGCCTTGAGTTCGGCGGAAGCGGTGGGCAGCGACATATTTTTTCCTTTTACAATGTTGGCTGGAATTTTACACCAGAAGAAAATCCACCGTGCCGGAAAAAGGGTGTAGAGAATTATTTTCCGGTGGCATCCCGGAATTCTGGCGGGGTGCGGCCCCGCAGCCGGTTATGTCGTTTTGCCGGTGGCAGCTCGGCGGCGCCCAGGGGATGGGGGTGGAACTTATGGTGCGCATCGCGAAAGGTTGATCTGGCTACCCCCATTATTCAAGGACATTCGGGGCAGAGTCGATTTATTTCGATTATTTCCACGTTCAGCACAGCCAGAGGCGCTAGCAGACTGTCTGACTTCAATTTTTATTCTATGCAACCTATTGATTTTTAACAATTAAGTATTTTCTTAATTTATACGCACATTAATGGAATCAATGAGTTACAAGACAAGTCCGACAGACTCCTAGAATTGCATTATAAAATTTGAGTGGGACTCCGATCATGAACAGACAACTCTTACAGCAAGCAAGCCATTGAAAAACTCCTTCTGGGCGAGAAGTGAAACATGACCGGCGAAATCATTTTTTACCAAAGCGGCGACGGCACGATACGGCTGGAAACCCGTCTGGAAAACGAGACTTTGTGGCTGACACAGCAGCAGATGGCGGAGCTGTTTCAAACCACGGTGCCAAATATCAGCATGCACGTTAAAAACGTGTTCGACGAAGGTGAGTTACAGAGCGTGCCAACTGCTCAGAATTTCTTAACAGTTCGCCAAGAGGGCAATCGACAAGTACAACGCGAGCTGGACAGCGTTAATCTGGACATGGTGATCTCGGTCGGCTATCAACGAGAAGAGCTAGGGAACCGCTGATTTATTCTCCTTTGTCATTCCGAACCCTTCGACTTCGCTCAGGGCAGCCACCCTTATAAATCTTTATAAATCAAGTCGTTACAGTTAAAGTCGCGAAGCAATTCGTTTGTTCCCTCTCCCTCCGGGAGAGGGTTTGGGTGAGGGAACCGACCGGCGCAAGCACTTTCATGCTCAGGGGTGGAGCATGCGCCATGTCGGTTAGATTTCTCGCTTTGCTCGAAATGACAATAATTCAGCGGTTCCCTAGTTGCGCTGAGGCGCACTTCGGACCAGCAACCGGGCGGCCCCGGTAGTAATCAATTTTTCCCGCGATGCGGGAATCCGGTTAATTCAAACCGCCGGATGCCGGATCGAGTCCGGCATGACGAACTTTCAAAGTTTGATCGATGAGCAGTTAATGATGCATATGCTGCATGTGCTCATCCATCGGTGCGGTCAGCGGCCTCACTTCAGCGACAATCGCAACCTTTTCCTCCTTGCCCCCCACCTTGATATTGAGCGTCAACGGCACGCTGTCGCCCGCCTTGAGCGGCGCCAGCAGATCGATCAGCATCAGATGATAACCGGCATTGCCCAAAACTATCCTTTTGCCTGCCGGCAGTTCAATCGTCTGCACTTCGCGCATCTCCATCATGCCGTTGTCATGGCTCATGCTGTGCATCTGTGCACTCTTGCAGGCGGGACTGGAGAAACCGACCAGTTTGGCGCCTTTGAGGCTGGTAATGGCAAAATCCACCATTCCGGTATTTTGCCCGGGCGCAGTGGCACGCGCCCAGGCGCCTTCGACCTTGATATCGCCCGCATAGACGCTGACACTGAGCAACATTGCGCCGAATAACGCGCACAGCCTGACCAGGATTTTCATGATTTCTTTCCGTCCGATTAAAATGCGCGAATTATACCTGCTGCGGACGCGCTGATGGCTGCGTCAAGATGCCGCACCCGACCACCCCTCACTCCGATTACAATTACGCCATGAACATATTTTCTTCCCTGCCCGGTCATGCCCAATTGCGCCGTCTGGTCAATTTGCGCAGTCTGGCGGTCGCAGCACAAACCTTCACCCTGCTGGCCGTGTGGAAGATACTTCAGCTGGATATGCAATGGCTGCCGATGATCGCGGGTATCGCTTCGCTCGCTGCGATTAATTTTTTCACTTTTCTGCGTCTGACCAACAGCAAACCTGTCAGCAACCTTGAATTGTTTGCGCAACTGAGCATCGATGTTTCCGAGCTCAGCCTGCTGCTGTACTACGCGGGCGGCTCGACCAATCCATTTATATCCCTCTACCTTCTGCCGCTGGTGATTGCCGCCACCATCCTGCCCGCCCGTTACACCTGGGGCATCGCAGCACTCACCACGGCCAGCTACAGCGGGCTGATGATCTATCATATCCCGCTGCCTCACACGGACATGGAAATGGATATGGACAACGCCTTCAACATCCATGTCGTCGGCATGTGGTTAGGCTTTGTCATCAGCGCGGTAGTGGTAGCGTATTTTGTGGTAAAAATGGCCCAGGCGGTACGCAGCCGGGATGCGCTGCTGGTACAGGTTCGCGAAGAAATATTGCGCAACGAACGTATCGTAGCGCTCGGCACTCAGGCTGCGGGTGCGGCTCATGAACTCGGCACCCCGCTGTCCACCATGGCGGTGGTGATCGGCGAACTATTGCACGATACTGACGACGAACAATTGCGCGACAGCCTGACCCTGCTCGATGAACAGCTGCGCGCATGCCGCCGCATTCTCGACAAGATCATGCTGAATGCACAGGACAGCGGCACCAGCACGCGACAGACTGCCGATGAACTGATAGAGGAAGTGCTGAACGAATGGCAGTTGCTGCGACCCGCCGCGCACTACCGCTACAACGGGAACGGGCCTATGCCTGTCATCAGTGTGGATGTCACTTTGCGTGCCGCGCTGATGAATCTGCTTAACAACGCGGCCGACGCCAGCCCGCAAGGGATCGAAATCAACGCCCGCTGCGACGATACACACTTCGTTGTGGAAATACGCGATTTCGGCACAGGCCTGAGCGAGGAAGTCGCACGCAAGGCTGGTTCAGCTTTCTTTACCACCAAGAAAGAAGGTCACGGAGTGGGCTTGTTCCTCGCCAACGCCACGATTGAACGCATGAAGGGCACGGTGCGCCTGTATAACAGGGAGGGCGGGGGCACTACCACCGAACTTACCCTGCCGCTCGCCCAATCCACGACAGGTGCAGCCATATGAACCCGCTCAACGGACATACCCGTTCCCCTCACCTCAATCCTCTCCCGGAGGGAGAGGAGGCAAACGAACGCGTGCGCGAATTTAACGTTAACGAATGCGCCACCTTGCTGCTGGTGGATGACGACGCGACCTTTTGCCGGGTACTCAGTACCGCGCTGACAAGACGCGGTTTTTGCGTGAGCATCGCGCACAGCGTGGAAGAAGCGCTGCCGCTGGCTGTCGACAATCCGCCGGAATATGCCGTGGTGGATATGAAAATGAAAGGCGCGCCCGGACTGGTGCTGGTCAAGGCGCTGCACGAACTCGACCCGAACACCCGCATCGTCGTGCTGACCGGTTACGCCAGCATCAGCACCGCCGTAGAAGCCATCAAACTGGGTGCGACACAGTATCTGGCAAAGCCCGCCAATGCGGATGAAATCGTCGCAGCTTTCAGCCATCAGGCGGACGGCAATGTGCCGCTTACCACGCAACCCACCAATATCGAAAACCTGGAGTGGGAACATATCCAGCGCGTGATGCGTGAACATGACCACAACATTTCGGCCACCGCACGCGCGCTCAACATGCACCGCCGCACCCTGCAACGAAAACTGAACAAGCCGCCGCCCGGGAAAGTAAACACAACGTTTTAGCGAATCTCGTATACTGCGCACCTGAGGAAATTTGCCGGAGTGATTTGCGCACTGTGAATCCCCTATAATACTCAGCATTTGCAGCTTCTCAGCACCCAAAAAACACGACATGACCAACGAACAAATCCGACTCAGGCTCACACAAGCCCTTGCCAGCCTTGACTCACTTCCTGCCATGCCGGCTATCGCCTTAAAACTGATGGCGCTGGATATGAGCACAGACGAAGGCGAAGTCGAGCTGCTGAAACTGATCGAACAGGACCCGCAAATCTCGGCCAAGCTGATCGGCCTCACCAACTCACCCGCGATGGGCGCTGCGCGCAAAATCAGCAACGTGGCTGATGCAGCATTACTGCTCGGCGTGACTCGCGTCAAGACCGTATCGCTCGGCATTGCGGCGATGTCGAATTTTACCAACGTTCCCTCTTCCCTGCATTTCTCGCCACAGGACTTGTGGCTGCATAGCCTGTCGATCGCCATCGCCATGCATACCCTGTCACTCTCCATGCCAAAGCAGATGCAGCCACAACAGGATCATGTATATCTGGCCGGATTACTGCATGACATAGGCTATATGGTCATACACCATATCGATAATGCATCGAGCAACGAACTGCATCGTCAGCTCCGGCTGCAACCCAGACGCCCGGTAACGAAAATCGAGATGGAAGTTCTTGGCGTTTCGCATTGCCAAATCGGCGCACAACTGGCAAGACAATGGAACCTTCCCGAGGAAATCGTTGCCGTGTTGGGCTGCCACCACGCACCCTACCTGGATGAAATCTCAACTCATAATCCCCTGGCGCGCATGGTAAACCTGGCCGAAAAATTATTACCCAATTTTGGCGTCACTGAATACTGCGGCACGGACATAAGCGATCAGGAATGGCATGCCTTGGGCATAGATCCGGGCAAGGCGGAAGAATTGCGCGACACCATCAATGAACTTGCTATTCAGGCCGCACAGATAGCCGACATTTTTTAGATTACACGAATACGTAGCAGCATTCCTGACTATCACCCACAGCCGCGCAGGACTATAATTGCGCACCGTTACAACCTGCACAATCATGAAAGCCTTCCTGTTATGTATCAGCCTGCTGCTCTCGTCAGCCGGCTTTGCCCTGCCCTTGCAACTGTCCGACGCGCCTGTTCTGGGAGCAAAATCCTACCTGCTGTATGACTTCACCAGCAATCAGGTGCTGCTGGATCAGAACAGCAGCGCGCGTATGGAACCTGCCTCGCTGACCAAGCTGATGACGGCTTACCTTGCGTTTTCAGCGATCAGACAGGGCGCGATCAAGCTGGATCAAAGCCTCACCGTGCCGCTCGATGCGACTCGCAACAGCGGTGGCGAATCGCGCATGCTGCTAAAACCCGGACAAACCGTCACCGTTGACGAACTGCTGCACGGTCTGATTGTGCAATCCGGCAACGATGCGGCGAACACGCTTGCCGCCAAAATCGGCGGCACGGAAGCCGACTTCGTCGTAATGATGAACAAGGAAGCCCTTCGTTTGGGTATGAAAAACACCCACTTTACCAATCCGGTCGGCATGCCCGATGCCCAGCATTACAGCAGCGCCTACGATCTGGCGATACTGGCGGCAGCCGTGGTGCGCGACTTTCCCGAACACTATCCGCTGTTCGGTCTGCGCGACTACACCTTCAACAATGTCACGCAAGCCAATCGCAACCGCCTGTTATGGCTGGACCCATACGCCGACGGCCTGAAAACCGGTCACACCGACACCGCCGGATTCTGTCTGGTGGGTTCCGCCAAGCGCGACAAGCGCCGTCTGATCTCGGTGGTGCTGGGTGCAGACTCCGACAGCGGGCGCGCCTCAGACAGCCAGAAACTGCTCAACTATGGCTTCCAGTCTTTCGATGCCGTGCGTCTGTATCAAAACAGTCAGCCTGTTACCCGGGTGCGCGTCTGGAAAGGCACGGAAAGCCACCTCGATCTGGGCTTCCGACAGGATCTGTTCCTGACCATACCCAAGGGGCAGTTTGCGCAACTCAAAGCCACCCTGGAAACGCATCAGCCCATCATCGCGCCGATCACCTCAGGACAGCAATTAGGGGTTCTCAAACTCACACTGGCGGGCAAACCCTATGCGGAATTCCCGTTAATCGCGCTGGACAGCGTAACGCTGGCTAACGTGTTTTCGCGCGGTTGGGACAGCATACGATTGCTGGTGCAGAAATACAGCCCCTTATGAAGACGCTGACGATTTATCTGAACGGGCTGTACATGCCGCTGGAAGAAGCCAAAATTTCCGTACTGGATCGCGGCTTCATCTTCGGTGACGGGGTGTACGAAGTCATCCCGGTGTACTCGCGCCGCGCATTTCGTCTTGGCGAACATCTGCAACGCCTGCAACACAGTCTGGACGGGATCAGACTTGCCAACCCGCACAGTGTTGCCGAATGGAAGCAAATCATCGACGAGCTTATCGCACGCAACGAGACGGACGACCAGTATCTTTATCTGCACATCACACGCGGGGTCGCCCGTCGCGATCACGCATTCCCCAACCCGCCCGTGCCGCCTACTGTGTTCGTGATGAGTAATCCGCTGTCCACACCTGCGCCGCCAAGCCTGGGCGTGGGTGCGGTCACGGCACAGGACAACCGCTGGCTGCGCTGCGACATCAAGGCCATTTCGCTGCTGCCCAACGTGCTGCTGCGCCAGACGGCAGTGGATGCCGGATGCGCGGAAACCATCCTGATCCGCGACAATGATTTCTTGACCGAGGGTGCGGCGAGCAACATCTTTGTGGTCAAAAACGGCATACTGCTGGCGCCGCCCAAAGACAATCTGATGCTGCCGGGCATCACCTATGACGTGATACTGGAAATCGCTGCCGCCAACCACATTCCGCATGAAGTGCGTAAAATCAAGGTTGCTGAAGTATTTGACGCCGACGAGCTGTTGCTGACATCAAGCACAAGGGAAGTATTGGCCATCATCCATCTCGACGGCAAACCGCTAGGCACCGGCCGCCCCGGCCCGATGTTCAATAAAATTTATCAGTTATATCAAGAATTTAAACGTGACGTGATGCGAGCCAAATGAACAACCCGCCTGTTATTCCTGAGAGCCAGAGTCTGGTCGAATACCCTTCCGATTTTCCGCTCAAGATTTTCGGGTCGCAGCACCCCGACTTTGCGCAATGCGTGCTGGAAGTCGTAACCCGTCACGACCCGGACTTTGTCGCCGCCAGCATGGAGATGCGCGCCAGTAAAACCGCTAAGTACATCAGTCTGACCTGCACCATACGCGCCACCTCGCGAAAACAACTCGATGCGGTTTATCAGGAGTTGTGCGACCATCCGCTGGTCAAGATGGTGCTATGAGGAGCGAGGAATGAGGAATGAGGAGCGAGAAGCGAAGCACGAGACCCAAAGCGCGGAGAATGATGGGCAAGAAACAGTAAGCGGCAAGCTAATACTGCACGCCTCCCTCAACCCTCAGTCCTCGATCCTCGATCCTGATTCTTTTCAATCCACGATCCTCGATCCTCGATCCTCGACCCTCAATCCTGTCATCCACACCCTGGGACTGGTCGAATATCAACCTACCTGGGAGGCAATGAAGCGATTCACTGCCGAGCGCACTGCCGACACGCGCGATGAAATCTGGCTGGTGCAGCACCCGCCCACCTATACTCAAGGGCTGGCAGGACTGCCCGAACACCTGTTGATGCCGTCCGACATCCCGGTGGTCAAGATAGATCGCGGCGGGCAGATCACCTATCACGGCCCCGGTCAGATCGTCGCCTACCTGTTGCTCGATTTGCGCCGCTGGAAGCTTAACGTGCGCGAACTGGTGAATCTGATGGAGCAGGCGGTGATCGACTTGCTGGGCGAGTACGGCGTGGCAGCCCATGGCCGTGTCGATGCCCCCGGCGTCTATGTCAATGATGCAAAGATCGCCTCGCTGGGCCTGAAAATCAAACGCGGCTGCTGCTATCACGGACTGGCGCTCAACGTGGACATGAACCTCGCGCCCTTCAGTCTCATCAACCCCTGCGGCTATGCCGGACTGCGCGTCACGCAATGCGTGGAACTGGGCGTTCCCGCCAGTCTGAACGAGTTGCAGGCGGAACTCACGCAGAACCTGATACACGGTTTACAGCAACACTACATAAAGAAAGCAGAATCATGAATGAAGGCAAACAAACCGGCGCGGCCAAGACGGCGCGCAATCCGATCAAGATCGTGCCCTTGCAGCAGCGCCTGCGCAAGCCGGAATGGATACGCGTCAAGACAGGTTCAGGCACCGGCTACCACGACGTAAAACGCCTGTTGCGCGAACACAATCTGGTCACGGTGTGCGAAGAAGCTTCCTGCCCGAACATCGGCGAATGTTTCAGCAAAGGCACCGCCACCTTCATGATCCTGGGCGACGTATGCACGAGGCGTTGCCCGTTCTGCGACGTCGCGCACGGCAAACCGCAGCCGCCAGATGCCAATGAACCCGCCAACCTTGCACGTTCAATCGGCCTTCTGAAACTCAAGTACGTGGTCATCACCAGCGTGGACCGCGACGACTTGCGCGACGGAGGGGCGCAACATTTCACCGATTGCCTGACCGCGATCCGCGCAAGCTCCCCGGCCACCCGTCTGGAAATCCTGATCCCGGATTTCAGGGGACGTCTGACTGAAGCGCTCGATGCACTGGCCGGCAGCTTGCCCGATGTGCTCAATCACAATCTGGAAACCGTGCCGCGCCTGTACAAGCTTGCGCGCCCGGGGGCCGATTATGCGCATTCGCTCAAACTGTTACAGGACTTCAAGACGCGCTTCCCCGGCATTCCGACCAAATCCGGCGTAATGCTGGGTCTCGGAGAGACAGACGAGGAAGTGCTGGAAGTGATGCGTGACCTGCGCGCCCACGGCGTGGACATGCTGACCATAGGCCAGTATCTGCAACCCTCGGACGGGCATTTGCCGGTGCTGCGCTATGTCCCGCTGGAAACCTTCGCGATGTTCGAGCGCGAGGCGCGTGCAATGGGTTTTTCCCACGCCGCCTGCGGACCCATGGTACGCAGCAGTTATTACGCCGACGAACAGGCGCATCTGGCAGGGGTTGGTGTTAATTCCATCGATAAACGCTAAGGAACATCGATAAAGGCTAATCTACATCGCTATGCGCTAACTATGCCTGTCAGTACGATTGATCGCGAATCGTAACCTAATAAAACTTACCGATTAGAATGCTAAAACGGTAACTGTTAATCGAAGAAGTGTTCACGATAAGTTTTTGGTGTTGCCCCGAAGATTCGGATAAAACTCCGCCTCATCGTCTCCTCGGATCCCAGACCACACCTCTGCGCGATCTGCTTGATGGGCTGACGCGTGCGGCTCAGCAACTGTCGCGCCGCTTCAACCCGAAGGCGCTCTATGGAACGAGCTGGCGTCAATCCGGTGCTGTCGCGATAGTGCCGAACAAAGCTCCGTTCACTCATTCCAGCTTGAGCCGCCAGAATTGAAATGGATAGATCATTCGAAAGATGGTCGCTGATCCACGCATGGAGTGCTCCGAACCGATCATCCGATAGCTGAAGGCGCAACGTCGCACTGAATTGGTCCTGCCCTCCAGGCCGCTTCGAGAATACGACCAGATCGCGAGCCACCGCCAAAGCAGGACCATGTCCTAAATCCTCCTCTATCATGGCGAGGGTCAGATCGATACCTGCTGAGACACCGGCGGAGGTCCACATTGTTCCATCGCGAACAAAGATCGGATCGGTTTCCACCCGGATCTCCGGATAGCTCCGCGCCAGTTCAGCACAGCGGCTCCAATGCGTGACGGCCCGCTTTCCGTTGAGCAGCCCCGTCGCGGCGAATATGAACGCACCGCTGCACACCGACGCCACCCGTCGCGCACAAAGGGCCCGGGGTTTCAACCAGGCAATCAAGTCCGGATCAGCGGCGGCCCTATAGGCTCCCGGACCTCCCGCGATAATCAACGTGTCGGCTTCTTGCCCGTCCTTCGGCGTGGTCACAGCGATTGCCAACCCCAAGCCCTCGGCTGTGGTCACCACCGGACCACCGGGCGCGGAGAGCCGCACGGTATAGGGCGGCTCGCGCCCCTCCGCCTGGAACAGCCTATTGATGGAAGTGAAGGTCTGGAGCGGGCCGGCAATGTCGAACAACTGGACTCCAGCAAAGGTGACGATTTCCACGGAGCGCGGAGAAATTGGCGAGAATGGAGGGGATTTAGTCATTTTTTCCAAAGTAGCTGCCTTTATCCTTACTGTCAACTATCCATTTGCCATTTGCCGGGAATCGTGATGGCAGAGCTACAAAAAAATCAAGTAGGCGTATTTAT
Source organism: Pseudomonadota bacterium (assembly GCA_021783855.1). Next base: position 5,192 of record JAJXTL010000032.1, on the reverse strand, counting down.
CACACACCGTGATTATTTAAATGGAATAAATTAATGGACAGTACTACCTGGACCAAGGTCTCATATTGGACGTGCGTTGCCTGTTCCATGGCTCTCATGATAAGCACGAACGTAGCGTCTGGCGTGTACCCACTCTACAGGTCTCTTCACATTCTGAGTGCCTTTCAAATCACAGAGGTTTTTGCTGCGTACATTTGCGGCTTGATTCCTATCTTGCTTGCTTCCTCATGGCTATCAGCAAAATATGGATTGCGCACTGTCATCATTTCCGCTCTGATTTTTGCAGTACAGGGCACCGCAATCATCGGATTTGGCGGAACCTTTGCCTACTTCCTGCTTGGTAGAGTTTTACAAGGAGTGGCAGTCGGCCTATCGACGGGAAATTTGGCAGCCGCGATTATTCGACTTGAACCCAACGGCAATCACCATCGTGCCGCGCTTGCGATCGGTCTTGCGATGACAGTTGGCGGAGGAGCGGCACCCATCATCGGCGCAGTCGTGGCTCAATACGTTGCCCAACCGACTCTGACCCCATATTTGTTGGTCATCATACTCTTGGCTCTGTTGCTACCGCTAAGCTTTACCTTACCATGCACTAAGCAACACACGCCATCCATCACCTGGCCACGAGTTCCAGCGCCCATCCGAAAAGCATTCGGGACATCTGCGATCGCTGCATTCCTTGCGTGGTCAGTTGCGGCAATGTTCCTGTCCGTCGTTCCAGTTGTTGTTGCTAGTCACCTACAACACAGCGACCTTGTAGTCCCCGCCATCGCGGCCGGCACTGTACTCATCGTTTCGGGCATCACACAAGCATCTGTGCGCATCCGCCCACAAACTTCATTACAAAGTGGATATTGCATTCTTGCCATCGCAGCTGTATTGCTCATTTTCGGCGAAGTATCTGAGGTACTTACCTTAATCTTACTCAGTTCAGTTATTGGAGGTATCGGCCACGGACTGACATTTCTTGGTGCGACTCGCCTTCTGAACGCAGAAATTAGCGGCCTTGATGCACGTACCGAAGTTCTCGCCGCATACAACGTGGCGATCTATTTCGGCGTTGGAATACCGGCGCTTTGTGTCGGCGGGTTGTCGACTGTAATATCAGCTTCTTCGGCGGTCTGTGCATTTGGAGGCTTCGTCATAGTTTTATCCCTGTTCGGTTTGACCAGGCTTCGCGTGAGCATGCATTGATGCAAAACCCGGTGAACGAATCTTGAGTGTGGCGTCATTAGCCGTATCTCGGAACCCCAGGTACAGCAACGAGCGCGGCGAAGTCGATCCCCAATCCTTGATATTCCACTATTTATCGTTCGAGTCCCGGATTGCAGCCGATCACCCGCTTCGGCAGGTGAAGAAGTTGACGGAGACGACGCTGTCGGCGATTTCTTCGGAACTGGACGGCTCATATGCTCGGCGTACTCAAAAAGCAAATCAACATTTTTAGTGGAAATGAAAATATATAGATATTTCGGCATATTGCGCCATCAAAATTTCAGGAGTATGGTGAATAAACTGTTAACGTGAAACTCGCGCAAGCGCTCGTTTGTTCGGCTTCGCCCCCCTCGCTGCGCTCTCCCCTCCGGGAGAGAGCTTGGGTGAGGGAGAGCGCAGCGAGGGTGCCCGGGTATGGCGAGTTTCATCATCAGGGGCAGCATATTCGCCATGCCCGTTAGTGCAATAGACTCAATTGCTTGCTTTAACCGGAAGGGGACGTACCATGATCTCGTCCATGCCAGCTCGGACCGTGTTATTGAGCGGAAGCCTTTTATGGAAAGTGATACGATGATAAATTTTCGGCGCACCAGTTTATTGCTGCTACTTGTTGCGTTCCTTTCGGGTTGTGCTGCAACGCAATTCGATAAAGCCGGGGCAAAGAGCTTGTCGACTGCAGGGCAGGCCGCGACACACTCATTGCAGCAACAGGCCACGCAAGTCAGTTCATCGCTTGAAATCCTGCCGATGACCATATCCGTGAAGGAAATTCTTGATTGCCGGGGGGTAAGGCCGGGTTCGGACTTACGCACCACCTGCATCGAGAATGCGTCATCATCTGTTTTCAGTATGGAATCCCAACGCATGGCCTTACTCGATATCCTGGCAAAACGACAGGATGCCTTGCAGGCTCTCGGTGACGCCTATCTGGCCTTCGGCGATTTTGCCGTTTACGATGCAGGCAAAGAGACGGCACAAGCAATTGAGACTGCATTTGGCAAAATCAACACGCTCACCGGATCGCTGAATTCGTTATTACCCGTCGGCATGGCGATCGCGCCGATTACCGCCACAATTACCAAGGTTCTCGGTGGTCTGGGAGCAATTTCGGCCGACAATCGTCAGGCCGAACTCATGTTGGCCTCAAGCCGGGATCTCCACACGGCGGTCGACGCGATGATCCGGGTTTTGAAGTCCGAGGAGGATCTCACCGCGATGAAAAGCCTGATGATGGAGCTTCAGGATGAGCAGAACAGACTGGAGATAAGCACACTTGAAGCGGGACTCGCCTCATCGATGAGCGTGCTGGGGCCATTCTATTCAAAAGCGGCACCCGACATCACGCTTGCTTCATCTCCTCCGCCAGCGAATGCAGACTTGGCGACTGCATCCGCAAAGTTGGTGCTCGAAAAGACCAAGTCCTCCCGCAAAAAAGTCATCGAATCCGCGTATGAGCAGGCCGTCACGACCCTTTCGGCGATAAGCGCCGAACATCAAACACTGGAATCCAACCAAGGGGTCAATGTTTCGCTGATACTAGCGGAGGTTCAACATCTTCGGGAGATCACACAAGCCATCGGCAAGTAGCCGATTTAACGTCCAGCAGAGAGGAATATTATGAGCGACGCAAGTGACCGGCTGGCTATCATCAAGAAAAATTATGACGATGCAAGCAACAATGAAGCGGCTGACCTTGCGAGTGCCAAAACGCCTGCACAGGTAGCTGCCGTCCAGGCAAATGTCGCGCAAGCGAGAAGCGCCTATTACAGCGCAGTCGAGGCGATGCTCTCAAAAAGCGGTGAGGACGTCGAAAGAGCCTATCAGGATGCCGGCGATGCGCAAAATGCGATTGCCCTCTCGCGAAAAAAATCTAATGTAATAAAATACATACTTGTAAAACTGACCAATGCGACAGGCACAGCGACAGCGCTTCTCGACAAGACAAGGTCTCTATAATCGAGTTTGCCTGGCAGGTTTAAATGTTTTTCATGTTGCCGGCACTGAGAAGATACGCCGGGAAACGATAACGGAGACGCTGCACGGATGCCTTGCGATAGGTGTCCAGGGTTGCTGAGCCCAATGGTCAACCGAAAAAGGCAAGGGCCGACAAAATTACCGGCTTGAACCCGCTCAAAATCTGAACGAGGGTAAATCATCCTAAGGAACCGCTGATTTATTCGGTTTTGTCGTTCCCGCCCTCGACCACCCCAACGAGGGCAGGCTGCGGCGGGAAAACGAGGCCTAAGGCCGAAGTTTCGAGGAACGGCCACCCAGTTACACAAGGCGCTGGTTCCCCGCTTTTGCGAGCAGCCGCTTCGCGACTTGCCTGCTTACCCCGTTGTGCGGGGAAGACGAATAAATCAGTGGTTCCCTAAATTTCTTACACCCTCGCTTTGGCAATTCAGTATATTGTTCGCAGAACCGGCCGAAGAGATCGTGCGGTAGGCGCGGCTCCTCTTGTATACTTCTCCTACATTGAAACTCACTGTTACCCACCATGTCCATAATCGCCCAAGCACGAACCGCCGCCCATGAGCTAATCGACTTCATCGATGCCAGCCCCAGCCCCTGGCACGCAGTGGCGAGTGCCGAGGAGCGCCTGCTGGCGCACGGTTTCACCCGGCTTGAGGAGGAAGGGCGCTGGCAACTCACGGCGGGCGGGCGCTATTACGTGGTGCGCGGTGGTGCGTCGATGATTGCATTCGTGCCGGGCAGTCGGTCGATGGCCGAAGCCGGCTTTCGCATCGTCGGTGCCCATACCGACTCTCCGGGGTTAAGGCTCAAGCAAAAGGCAGCCTTGTCCGGCGATGGTGTCGCGCGCTTAGGCGTCGAAGTATATGGCGGGCCAATACTGGCCACCTTTACCGACCGGGACTTGAGTTTGGCGGGTCGTGTCGTGTTGCGCGCCGCGGCGAATCAGGAAACACGGCTGCTCTGCTTCGAGCGACCACTGGTGCGACTGCCCAATCTGGCGATTCACATGAACCGGGAAGTAAATGAACAGGGCCTGAAGATCAACAAGCAGACGGAACTGCCGCTGATCCTGAGCCTGATGGGTGAAGGAGACGACACTGATGCAAACTTGCGCAAGCTGTTGGCCGATGCCGCGCAGGCGGATGCGGCAGACCTGCTAAGCTGGGAACTCAATGTCTATGACGTACAGAAGGGCTGCCTGTGGGGCGCAAACGAGGAGTTTATTGCGGACAGCCAACTGGACAATCTGGCATCCTTGCATGCGACCCTCTCCGCGCTGATCTCGACAAAGCTGCCGACTGCCACCTGTGTTGCGGCCTTCTTCGATCACGAGGAGGTCGGCAGCGAAAGCGCCACCGGGGCCGGCGGCAGTTTCGTCACTGACGTGCTGAGCCGCATCAGTTTCCATGCGGAACTGGACGAGGAGGACAGGCGACGCGCCATGGCGAAAAGTTTCTTCATCAGCGCCGACATGGCCCATGCCTATAATCCGAATTTCCCGGCCGCCTATGAACCCAATCACAAAGTGATGGTAAATGAGGGGCCGGTCATAAAGACCAACGTGAACCAGCGGTACAGCACTTGCGCCGAGACGGCGGCCCGCTTCATGGGATTTTGCGAGACGGCCGGGGTGCCGTACCAGCAGTACGCGCATCGCGGCGACTTAGGTTGCGGAAGTACCATCGGCCCTATAGTGGCTGCACAACTGGGCGTCGCCAGTGTGGACGTCGGCTCGCCGATGTGGGCGATGCATAGCGCGCGTGAAAGCGCTGGCGCTTATGACCACGCCTACATGATTGCGGCCCTGGCGGCGGCTTTCGGCAGTTGAAACCAGCATCCGTTCCTCGGCAATGCGGACGGTCACGCCCGTCTAGGCTCAATTAACTTTGAGCGACCGCTTCGGAGCAGGCAATTCGAGATGCTGACCGAGTACAATGTGCCAAAGCGGTTATCCATTCTCTTGCCAGAAATGTTAGCATTACCCCTGCGCCCCCCGGTGT
>JAJXTL010000166.1 GCA_021783855.1 Pseudomonadota bacterium | reverse complement strand
AAACTGCAACCCAAAACTGCCCAGGTCGAACGCGATGGCGTGATGCAACAAATATCCGTTGAAGAAATGCATGTCGATGATGTGTTTCTGGTGAGAGCCGGCGAGAGCGTGCCGGTGGACGGTATCGTGATCGAGGGCAGTTCCAGTATAGACGAGGCCATGTTAACGGGTGAAAGCCTGCCGCAAGTAAAACAGCCCGCTGACAACATCTATGCCGCTACGCTGAATGGGCAGGGCCTCTTGAAATGCCGCGCACTGGCTGTGGGTTCACATACCCAGCTTGCCGCCATCATCCGTCTGGTCGAACAGGCGCAAGGCTCGAAAGCCGCAATACAAAAACTGGCCGATCGCATCGCCGCCATATTTGTGCCGGTGGTAGTGGGCATCGCGCTTATCACATTTGCCGTATGGTGGAGCCTGGGTGTCGGGTTTAGCGCAGCGCTCATCAACGCCGTGGCGGTGCTGGTGATCTCCTGCCCCTGTGCACTGGGACTGGCCACGCCGACCGCGCTGGTTGTTGCCACAGGACGTGCAGCTCAGGCAGGCATCCTGGTCAAGGATGCTGCCGCGCTGGAACGCACCCATAAACTCAACGTTTTGCTGCTGGACAAAACCGGCACGCTCACGGAAGGGCGTCCCGATATCACTGATGTGTTGCCGGAAGTGGGAATTACCAAAAAGGATCTTTTACAAATTGCAGCCAGTCTGGCGCAAGGCTCCAACCATCCGCTGTCACGCGCCCTGCACGCCGGGGAATTACCATTGATACCCGCCGTGAACCTTACAGAATTTACAGGCATGGGATTGCGTGCAGAAATCGACGGCATATCCTGTCAGCTCGGTTCCCCCGCCTTCGCCGTTAAGCTGGGCGTGGCGATTGATGAACAAGCGGTTCTTCGACTTCAACAGCAAGGCAAAACGGTGATTGCGATTGTCCGCGAAGCAACCCTGCTCGGCTATATTGCCGTTGCCGATCAGCTGCGCGCCGGCAGCCGCAATGCAGTGGCGAAGCTGAGCGGATTGGGCATACGCGTGGTGATGATAAGCGGCGACAATCGGGCCACAGCCGAAGCCATAGCAGCGCAGGCGGGAATTGCCGAATTCCGCGCCGAAGTGTTGCCAGAGGACAAGGCAGCATTGGTGGAGTCATTCAAACAAGGTAACAATCTGGTGGGCATGGCAGGCGACGGCATCAACGATGCACCGGCACTGGCGGCGGCGGACGTCAGTTTCGCGATGAGGAGCGGCAGCGACATCGCCATCGAGGCTGCCGACATCACCCTGATGCGCAACGATCTGATGAGCGTAGTGGATGCGATTTCATTGTCGCGCGCAACCCTTGCAAAAATTCGCCAGAACCTGTTTTTTGCCTTTGCCTACAACGTGCTGGGCATCCCGCTCGCTGCAGCAGGCATGCTCAACCCGGTGATTGCAGGCGCTGCGATGGCGATGAGCTCCGTGTCGGTGGTCAGCAACGCGCTGCTGTTGAAGCGCTGGAAGCCGCAAAACGGCAAGCTTTGAATGGGAAAGTCGGGCAGCTATAATCGCGGCTCATCCTCTGCACGCTAAAATTTCAACATGAAAACCTCCTGGCGCCCCGTTCTGATCGAAGAAACTCGCAAGCCTTATTTCAGGCATTTGCAGAAATTCGTCACTGAGGAGCGTCAAAAATTCACCGTCTTCCCTCCCGAAGCAGAGGTATTGTCCGCGTTGCAGCTGACGCCTGTTGAAAAAGTCAGCGTATTGATTCTCGGGCAGGATCCCTATCATGATGACAATCAGGCGCATGGATTGTGTTTTTCCGTGCGTCCGGGTGTGCCGATACCGCCATCTTTACTGAATATATTCAAGGAGTTAAAAACAGATGTGGGGTGCACGATACCGAATAACGGCTATCTGACTCACTGGGCTGAACAAGGCGTGTTGCTGCTCAACGCAGTACTGACGGTACAGGCGCATCAGGCGAATTCACATAAAGACCGGGGCTGGGAAACCTTCACCGATGCGGTGATTCGGGCCGTAAACGCCAAAACCGATCCCGTGGTGTTTGTGTTGTGGGGTGCCAACGCACGCAAAAAAATCAGCCTGATCGAGCAAAGCCGCCACCTTGTGATCGAATCGCCCCATCCCTCACCGCTGTCTGCCCACAGAGGATTTTTCGGCAGCCGCCCGTTCTCCAGAATCAACACCGCCCTGCGCGCAGCAGGCAAAGCCGAGATCGACTGGCAGATTCCCGATTTGTAAGTTGGGTGCTTCGTCCAGCGCTTATTTTTCCCAGAAAACCGGCTGCTTGTTAAAGTGTTGAACAGTTTTATTTAATAACTTCAGTTTTATTGATAAATCCGCATCCAGCTGCCCCTTGATAAACGCCATGACTTCAGCGTGCGCAGAAAGACTGCCGACCATCTCATCCAGCAAGCGGCGGGCCACCGCAATATCGTTGATTCCCCCCAGCAATTCCTGCACTTCGCTCAATGCGGGAAGGTACGATTTAATCCTGTGTTTATCGTACAGGGTAGAGAAAAATTCCGCGCTATAGCGCAATTTCTTGGCATGAATGCGCAAGGCATGCAGCTGCGCGGCATCCAGCGCGTGCAACTGCATGCCTGCACGCACATAGCGCTTGTACAACTGACGCAGACGCCTGGTAGCAAAATCGTGAGTGTCTGGCGCACCCTGTTCTGCCTGCCGCCAGTACGGGCCGTTCATCCAAAGTGCAAAACGCAGCAGCAAGTGCTGCAACGAGCCCGCCTGTATGCGCAGCGCGGCATAACAATCGTTACGTTGCCGCTCGCTGTGTGTCAGCAACTCCTGCATACTTCGTTGCCCGACATCGCCATCAATCGCCGCCTGCATGGGTACCAGTGTCTGGGCAATAAATACATCCCACTCGCGTATCCGCCCCAGTGATACACTCAGTACGCCCAGCAATAAGCGCAACTCAGCCAATTCCTCATCGGCACGGATTTTTTCAGTCATGCGCAACACCACGCGCAAGCGCCGCAACGCTACCCGCATCTGATGCAGATATTCCGCATCATGCCCAACCCCTATCCCGCTGCCCATCGCTCCTTGCAGATTGCCCTGCAAATGATGCAGACATGACCAGATCAGCGCCTGCAACCCGTCCGTCAGCCTGTCCGATTTGGCAAGGCCCGGTAATTCAGCTTTTACCGGCTGTGCAAGGTAACCGGATATCAGGCGAAACCCCTGCTCGGCCTTGCTCACCGTTTCCAGCTCGAACGGCACGACGGCCAGCAACACCTGAGCCAGCTCAAACAGTTGTCGTGGCTCGCCTGATTTGAGCTCCAGCTCCATCTCACAAATAGGCGTGCTGTACTGCTCAGTCTTAACCTCGCCGTGATCCATGCACACTTCGATGGTCGCGCCCTGCCAGTTAATCTCGCGACTGGTGCGGTAAAAATCGGTGACAAAAACCGGCCTCAATTGCGCGCGTATCGCAGGCGGCAGATATTCATCCCACACGAGCGCATCCAATCCTGAAAAGTCCAGTTTGGCTGAAGGCACCGGCACTTCCCATTCATTGCGCTGATGCAAGCCTGCCATAGCCTGTCCGCCACCTTTGAGGGTTTGCAGCCATTGACCTTTAACACGACGCAGGCGTAGCGCCATTTTGCGCTGATGCAGTTCGAGGTTGGGCGTATCGTAGTAAATATTGTGCAGGCGATGGGTCACTGGCGCCGTGTTCTGATGGCTCTTGAACAACGCATGCCGCCTGAGCCTGGCGAGCTGTTCGGGCGTCATGCGCAATTTGAGTTCGGTTTCAATGGCCATGTCAGTCTCCAACACAAGGCGCTTACTATAACAGGCTCAGGCCATTGTGAATTACGTTTACAATCATTGTACCGCCAATTCATCACAACGCCGATGACAACTCCAGTCTACTGCTTGCCCCCCATCGAAGATGCCAATGCGCGCATTCTTATCCTGGGCAGCATGCCGGGACGTGAATCGCTGCGCGCCGGGCAGTACTATGCGCATCCTCGCAATGTATTCTGGCGCATTATGGGCGAGTTGACAGGGAGCAGACCCGAGATGAATTATGATGCGCGAACTCAAATATTAAAATCCGCCGGAATCGCGCTGTGGGATGTGCTCGCCGCATGCAAGCGTCAAAGCAGCCTGGACTCCGACATTAGTTCAATGGTTCCGAATGATTTCCAGTCTTTTTTCCGATCCCACCCGCACATTACCCGGGTTTTTTTCAACGGCGCGATGGCAGAAAAGTGTTATCAAAAGAGCGTACAGTCCGTACTTATACCGAAGACTTTGCACTACCTGCGACTCCCATCAACCAGTCCGGCCCACGCGTCCTTGTCCTACGATCAGAAATTATGCGCCTGGCGTGCAGTGAACCGAGTTTATCAGATAACGGAAGCTGCTCCCTGATTGAAAATAATAGCTGGCTATTATTTTTTACATGCGTATAATGCGCACCTTGCCGCAGCCTATGCGGCATTAGTTCATCGTTTCCGACCTACCTCTCGTGCGCTTACTTCAGCGCACCTGTCTAAAGAACTCTACAGAGTCTGTTACAGACTCCAGGGTTTCCCGGTTAGCAACGATGTTTTTTGCGCCGGTTAATCCTCTGCCCGTACAACGGGCAGCACAATCACCTGCGCTTACCTAAGGGAACGACTTTGCGTTCGCCATGCCGGATTTTCCGCGCCCCTCTTTTGATCGGGTGCGCTATCCGAATGACGGTGCGGGTTCCCTTTGATTTTAAAAGGAAGCAAAATGACATTTGAAGATCTGAATTTAAACCCATCCATCCTGAAGGCGATTGCCGAATCCGGCTACACGGAACCGACGCCTATCCAGGAGCAAGCTATCCCCGAAGTCATCGCCGGTCACGATCTGATGGCCTCCGCACAAACCGGCAGCGGCAAAACCGCAGCCTTTATCCTGCCGGCATTGAACCGCCTGGCCACACCTTCAGCGATGCCAGGCAAAGGTCCGCGCGTACTGGTATTGACCCCGACACGTGAACTGGCACAGCAGGTTTGCGATGCAGCGACCAAGTACGGCAAAAACATGCGCTTCAAGATCATCAGCATTCTGGGCGGTATGCCCTACCCGGTACAGAACAGGCTGCTGTCCAGCCATGTCGATATTCTGGTCGCAACACCGGGACGTCTGATCGACCATCTGGAACGCGGCCGCATCGACTTTTCGCGCCTGGAAATGCTGATTCTGGATGAAGCGGATCGCATGCTGGACATGGGTTTCGTGGACGACGTTGAACGCATCGCCGCAGCCACTCCGGCTACGCGTCAGACTTTGCTGTTCTCGGCAACCCTGGAAGGCGTAGTCGGTAACCTGGCCTCGCGTCTGCTGAAAACGCCTAAGCGTATCAACGTGTCTGCTGCCAAGGACAAGCACGAAAATATCGAACAGCGCATGATGTTCGCCGACGACGTGGCACACAAGAACAAGATGCTGAGCCATCTGCTGACTGACACTGAAGTCAATCAGGCGCTGGTCTTTACTGCAACCAAGCGCGATGCGGATGGACTTGCCGATCAACTCTCCGCACAGGGCCATTCGGTTGCCGCATTGCATGGCGACATGAGCCAGCGCGAACGCAACCGTACCCTGCTCAACATGCGTAACGGCAACGTGCGCATTCTGGTTGCAACCGACGTTGCAGCGCGTGGTCTGGATGTACGCGGCATCTCGCATGTGATCAACTTCGACTTGCCCAAGTTTGCTGAAGACTATGTACACCGTATCGGTCGTACCGGTCGCGGCGGTTCTTCAGGTATCGCGATCTCGTTCGCCTCTAACCGCGATGCGCAATTGTTGAAGCGCATCGAACGTTACACCGAACAAAGCATCAAGATGCACACCATAGAGGGACTCGAGCCCAAGTACAAACTGCGCACAGGCCCGTCTTCCGACCGTCCGCGC
>JAJXTL010000165.1 GCA_021783855.1 Pseudomonadota bacterium | reverse complement strand
GGTGGCTACTTGCCATGCACGTTAACGTGAAATTCGCGCAACGATAAGTTAGAACCCATCAATACAAGGAAGTTTTTTAATGGAAGTGTCACGCATACGCGCGCTGCGCGGACCTAATCTCTGGAGTCGGCACACTGCTATCGAAGCCATCGTATCGTGTTCCGAATCGGAGCGCGATATTGCGAAACTTGCCGGTTTCGAGGCGCGCTTGCGTGCGCGCTTTCCGGAAATCGGCAGGCTGCAACTGCTCGGGCACACCGAAGCGATCACGATGGCGCATATTCTGGAGGTCGCAGCGCTGTCCCTGCAATCGAGTGCCGGATGCCCTGTCAGTTTCAGCCGCACGGCAGCGACGATGGAGCTCGGCGTGTATCAGGTGGTGTTCGAGTACAGCGAAGAGGCGGTAGGCAGACAGGCATTTCAATTGGCCAGAATGCTGTGCGCATCGGCCATGGAAGATACGCCCTTTGATCTTGCAGCAGCCCTGCATGAGTTGCGCGAACTGGATGAGGATGTAAGGCTGGGGCCCAGCACGGGCGCTATCGTCGAAGCGGCTGTCAGGCGCGGCATTCCTTATCGCCGTCTGACGAAAGGCAGTCTGGTGCAGTTCGGCTGGGGCAGCAAACAGCGGCGTATTCAGGCCGCCGAAACCGACAGGAGCAGCGCCATCGGCGAGGCCATCGCACAGGACAAGGAATTAACCAAGAAACTGCTCATTGCTGCCGGTGTGCCGGTGCCGCAGGGCAGGCCGGTGACCGACGCCGAGGATGCCTGGGCTGCGATGTGCGAAATCGCAGGCCCGGTCGTCGTCAAGCCGCTGGATGGCAATCAGGGCAAGGGTGTGACGGTGAATATCGTAACACGCGAGCATCTGAACATCGCGTATGCTGCCGCGGCAGAAATCAGTTCGGAAGTGTTGGTGGAACGGTTTATTCCCGGCAGCGATTTTCGCATGCTGGTGGTGGGCAATCAGCTCGTTGCGGCCGCACGACGCGAACCCCCGCAGGTGATCGGTGACGGCGTGCATACCGTGCGCGAACTGGTCGAACGGGTGAACAGTGATCCCCGACGCGGTGAGGGGCACGCGACCTCTTTGACCAAAATGCGCATCGATACCATTGCGCTGGCCCGCCTTGAAGTGCAGGGATATACGGCAGATTCGGTGCCGGACAAGGGGCGCTGCGTAGTGCTGCGCAATAATGCCAATCTGAGTACCGGAGGGACGGCAACCGATGTCACCGAGGATGTGCATCCGGATATAGCGGCCAGCGCGGTCGCCGCGGCGCAAATGGTGGGACTGGATATCTGCGGTGTGGATGTGGTGTGCGATTCGGTGTTGCGGCCTCTGGAAGAGCAGGATGGCGGGGTGGTCGAAGTCAATGCGGCGCCCGGTTTGCGCATGCACTTGCAGCCCTCGTTCGGCAAGGGACGTGCGGTGGGAAAAGCCATCGTATCGTCCATGTTTGGCTATGGCGATGACGGTCGCATCCCGCTGGTGGCGGTGGCGGGCACTAATGGAAAGACCACCACGGTGCGTCTGATTGCGCATATTCTGACCTGTCTGGGGCTGCGCGTCGGCATGACCAATTCCGACGGCGTTTACATAGAGGGACGGCGCATTGACACCGGAGATTGCAGCGGCCCCAAGAGCGCGCGAAATGTGCTGCTGCACCCCGATGTGGATGCGGCCGTTTTCGAGACCGCGCGCGGCGGCGTATTGCGGGAAGGGCTGGCATTCGATCGCTGCAATGTGGCCGTCGTGACCAACATCGGCATGGGCGATCATCTGGGTCTGAATTTCATCAGTACGGTGGAAGACTTGAGCGTGGTCAAACGTGTGGTGGTGCAGAATGTCGCAAACGACGGCGTCGCGGTGCTCAACGCGGCGGATCCGATGGTAGCTGCCATGGCGGATATGTGCCCGGGTTCGGTCACCTTTTTTGCCGTGGATATTCATCATCCCGTGTTGGCGGCGCATCGCGCTCAAGGGCGGCGCGTGGTGTATGTCGAAGACGGTCAGATTGTGGCATGCGAGAAAAAGCGTCAACTGCGCATCCCGTTGAGTCAAATTCCGATCACCCGCAACGGCACGATAGGTTTTCAGATCGAAAACGCGATGGCCGTGGTTGCCGCTGCCTGGGCGCTCGATGTGGACTGGGAGATCATCTGTCGCGGGCTGACCAGCTTCGTCAATGACGCCGCAACCGCACCCGGTCGCTTCAATTACTTCTATTACCGCGGGGCTGCCGTTATCGCAGATTACGGGCATAACCCCGATGCGATACAGGCACTGATTCCTGCCATAGAAAGCATTCCAGCAAAAAAACGTCTGGTGGTAATCAGCGGTGCGGGAGATAGACGGGACGAAGACATCCGCCGACAGACCGAAATGCTGGGTGATGTGTTTGACGAGGTTATTCTGTATCAGGATCAGTGTCAGCGCGGTCGTGCGGATGGCGAGGTATTGGGCCTGTTAAGACAAGGCCTGGCACATGCCGGACGCGCAAAAAAGATGGATGAAATAAACGGTGAATTCCTGGCCATCGATACCGCATTGTCGCGCCTGATGCCGGGAGATGTATGTCTGATCCTGATCGACCAGGTTGACGAGGCACTTGCGCATATCGCGCAGAGGATAGCCGAAGCCGCATGAAACTGATTCAGTCGAGGGACAACCCGTTTTATAAGGAACTCACGAAGCTGGCAGGATCGGCACGTCACCGCAGCAAGGCCGGGCAGACCCTGCTCGATGGCGCGCATCTGCTCTCGGCTTATCTGGATACGGGCCGCAAACCGCTGCATATACTGCTGACTGCGGCGGCATTGCAAAAAGATGAAATCACGGCCTTGCTGACGCGGATAAGAGATGTGCCGCTGACTCAGCTGGACGACAGGCTGTTCGCGGAACTGTCGGTACTGAAAAGCACGACAGGCATACTCGCGCTGATAGAGGTGCCGCAACCCTCCATTTCGGCCTGCCGCTTCGCCTTGCTGCTGGAAGACATTCAGGATCCGGGCAATCTGGGTTCGATGCTGCGTTCAAGCGCAGCGGCCGGTTGTGACGCGGTGTTTCTGTCGGAAGGATGTGCAGATGCCTGGTCGCCTAAAGTATTGAGAGCCGCGATGGGCGGTCATTTCTGTCTCAACATTCATGAGCGACAGGATTTGCCCGGTGTGGCCGGAAATTTCCCCGGCATGCTGCTGGCGGCCAGCCTGCAAGCTGCGCGCAGCCTGTATGAATGCGATCTGTCCGGCAATCTCGCCTTCATGATAGGCAATGAAGGGGCAGGATTGTCCGAAACGCTGCTGTCGCATGCCACGCATCCTGTCGCCATCCCCATGCCGGGTGCTATCGAATCACTGAATGCCGCCTCGGCGACAGCGATTTGCCTGTTTGAAGCCGTGCGTCAGCGTCTGGCGCCGACGACTAAAACCTGATTTGCCCACGCGGCAATTACTGTCAATGCTTCCAGGAAGATCGGCGTGAAATTTTCGATGGATGACCAGGGCTATCTATTTGGCAGGCCGTTGCCCGTGAACGAATTTGATCGTACGTTAAGGGGTCGAGAAATAATAAGTTGGACAATCGCCGGGGTTTATTTGCGATGCAGCCCGCAAAGCACGACGCGCCGTTGTGTCATTCACAACAAGCGGCTTGCGACAAAGGGATGCGCGCAAATAAGCCCCGGCCCACAGGGTTGCCGCGAATCCGCGCGTTTGCGGCGTTGCGAAGCTTGCGAATGGAATAACCATTCGCTGCTCTTCGCGCCTTGCATCCATCTCGGATGCGCAGCAACGAATGTTCAACTTATTATTTCTCGCCCCCTAACCTGAATATTGCTTAAATAGGGCGAACAACACAATAAGCATTTGATATAATTGGAATTATCTAGAAACCGATTCGTAAAAAATGCCTACTTGCACCCGCCCTGCGGCTGATTTTACTCCAGAACAACTCCGCTTTCCTGGAATGAAGGGCTACACAGTGCGCGCCGACTTCAAAGGCGGTGAACTATCCTCCGACTTGGGTGCTGTCATCTTGGGCGCCATTGACCGTCGTATCGGCCTACTCACTCGTCTGACGGCAGCAATTTCGGATAAGCGTGACGCACGCTATATCACGCACACCCTGCGCGATTTGCTGACACAGCGCGTTTTTCAGATTGCGTCAGACTATGAAGACGGTAATGATGCCAGCACCCTGCGCAATGACCCGATGTTCAAGCTGGCAGCGGAACGAGCGCCATTGGATGACGATAACTTGCTGGCCTGCGGTGCAACACACTCACGTTTTGAAGGCGCGTTAACCCGTTGGGACATCTACCGAATGGCCCGTGCTCTGGTTCTGCAATTTATCGCCGGCTACTGTAGCGCGCCAGCCAATATCACGCTGGATCTTGATCACACCGACGATGCGACCCATGGACAACAGGAACTTTCCATATACAACCATCATTACGGCCATTATTGTTATCTGCCGTTATTGGTGTTCGAAGCGGGTTCCGGCGCGTTGGTGACGGCCGTGTTGCGTCCGGGTAAGCGCCCGACGGGTGCCGAGAACGCCATGATCATGAAGCGTGTAATGCGTTTGTTGCGCCAGCACTGGCCTGATACCCATATTCTGCTGCGCGGGGATGGACACTTCGCCAATCCTGAATTGATGCAGCTCATTATTGACGATGGCAATGCGGATTTTATCTTCGGTCTGACCGGCAACGCGGTGCTGTCCCGCAAGGCCGAAGGCCTGATGAAAAATGCGCGCGGACATCTTGCGCTGCATCAGTCGATGAGCGAACTAAAACTATGGCCTGATGTGGCGGCCGTTCGCCAGTTCGGCGAATTTGAATATACTGCCAAATCATGGTCGCAAGCGCATCGCGTGGTACTCAAGGCCGAGGTGCTGGCGGGCAGTGATGGAAAATTCAACAAGGACAACGAACGTTTCGTTGTAACCACGCTGCACAGCCCGACACCTCAAACGATATATCAACAGGAGTACTGCGGTCGCGGTCAGGCAGAGAACTGGATCAAGCAGGTCAAATGTGATCTGAAATCCGACCGAACCTCTGCTTCGACCTTTCTTTCCAACTTCGGTCGTTTGCTACTGACGGCTGCAGCCTATGTGCTACACCAGCAATTGCGCCAACTGGGGCTGCAAGGTACAGCACTGGCCACTGCTCAGCCCAAAACGGTCATCCTCTCGCTGTTCAAGATTGCCGTGCGAGTCAAACAGTACAAAGATCGGGTGATGTTGCACTTGCCCAGCGCCTGCCCGGTCAAATCACTGCTGACACAGGTCTGCCAGCGACTTTGCCCGGCCAGCAGAAAACCTGCCATGCTGGCCTCTCCATGAACCGGCACGTTTGGCCCACGAGACGATGCCACCCAACCTTGTCAATAACCAACTCACGCTTCACCCCGCCAGTGGGGGTTGGGGGATTGTCGGCTGAAAATCAAAAAAACGACACCGCACTCGATGAAATCGCACAGCAGTAAATTTATGCAAAGTTCAGGCTAAGGAGCCGCCGGAAACCCGGGTGGCTTAATTGGTGAGCCGCTCAAATACGCTACACCAGGCAGCACCCGGTTGTTACACTTCAAACTTGAATCCGAGGGAGACGCAAGCCGTCCCCCTGTTGTTTTTTACTTCAGTCCTTGGGATACATTTCGTTAATAACGTATTTCACACCGGGTGTCTTTTCGGCAGCTACCGCAGCCTTGAAAAGTTGTTGCCCGTTATCAGGGTGACCGGCGAGCGTAATTGTGCCATCTTTGTTGGATACATCAATTTGAACTCCATTCAGTGCAGGTTCGGCAGCCAGTGCTGCTTTCACTTTTTCCACGAGCGGGTCTGTTTCCGCATGGGCGATGACGGATGTGCCGAGCGCCAGGGCAAACACTACATTCAATGCAATCTTTTTCATTTAAATTCCTTTAATTAAATTCGCTGAACA
>JAJXTL010000164.1 GCA_021783855.1 Pseudomonadota bacterium | reverse complement strand
TCGGGGTTGAGCCACCAAAAATTTGCACGACCTCTAACCGACACCTTCCAACTCGAATTTTCTTTCATCATCAGGGGTGGCTGCAACTGCAATGCCCGTTAGTAACAATATTTTTGTATCGCCACAAATGATTTTTGAGGTAGGCTGATTACATAGTTATCTGGGAATTTGAGCAAGCCGTCCGACTACAAACCGGTTTGCATTGAAAAACGTCGGAGCATAGTGATATGCTGTGGCTTGCCTTTTCGAGACTTGCCTGATGCGCCGGCCATTGCCGGTCTGGAACGATTGCTCGCAATAAGGGAATATCATGTTTCTTGATCGTGATGATGCTGCAAACAAGTTGGCAAAGGTGCTCGAACATTATCGCGGCGGGCATCCGTTGGTGCTGGCGATTCCGCGCGGTGCGGTGCCGATGGCCAAAATTATTTCGCGAGCGCTGGACGGCGAACTGGACGTGGTGCTGGTGCGTAAGCTGCGCGCCCCGGATAATCCGGAGTTCGCCATCGGTTCGGTGGACGAAACCGGCTGGACCTATCTTGCCGATTACGCAAGGCAGGCGGGAGGAAGCCGGGAATACATCGACTCCGAGAAAGCCGCACAGATGGAGGTGATGCGCGAGCGGCGCGCCAGTTATACCCCGATCCGTCCCGCTCTGAACCCCGCAGGGCGTACCGTCATCGTGGTGGACGATGGACTGGCAACCGGTTCGACGATGATCGCTGCCCTTCATGCGCTGCGCGCCAAACACCCGAAAAAACTGATTTGTGCGGTGCCGGTGGCGCCCCGCGATACGCTGAAAAAAGTTTCACTCTACGCCGATGAGGTAGTCTGCCTGGAGGCGCCAGAAGTCTTTTATGCGGTCGGTCAGTTCTACCGTTCTTTCGATCAGGTAAGCGATGAGGAAGTGATCGCGCAGCTCAGGCAGTAGCTGAGTCATCTGTTATGAGTTGCGGACTACGGGCTTGAAGTGCCTGACGAACCAGTCCGCGGCACCTTGTGCCGCTTGTTGCAGCGTGCCGGGTTCTTCGAACAAATGCGTCGCATTCTGTATCAGGATCAACTGCTTCTCGCAGTTCATCTGCTCATAGGCGAATTGATTCAATTCGATCACCACATGATCTTCACTGCCAACGATGAGCAAGGTGGGCGCTGTCACACGGCTCAGGGCGATTTCACCGGCAAGATCGGGTCTGCCGCCACGCGACACCACAGCGTCAATGTCACCGTTCATTTTTGCGGCAGCCAGCAATGCAGCGGCAGCCCCCGTGCTGGCACCGAAATAGCCCAGCCTCAGGTTTTTTGCTTCGTTCTGCAGCCAGCTCGTCGCAGCAAGCAGACGGCGCGCGAGCAGTGCAATGTCGAAACGCGTGGCGTAATTCTGATCCTCTTCAGCCGTCAGCAGATCGAACAGCAACGTGCCGATGCCGTGTTGTTGCAGAACCTTGGCGACATAGCTGTTGCGCGGGCTGAGTCGGCTGCTGCCGCTGCCGTGGGCAAAAAGCACCACGCCGCAGGCCTTCGCCGGCACAAGCAACTCTCCTTCAAGGGCAATCAGTCCGGCTGGAATATGTACGGTAGTCATGTGAAATCTCCCTGGCAATTCGACGTTGATCAACATCAAAAAAACGGCGACACTTCAAATTTCTGACTTGCTTGTGGCGTCCCCGGCGAGTTCAGTGCGAAACTCTTCAACTTTTACATGAAAATTATCGGCATCCCCATAGTCCAGGAAATGCTGGTAGCGTGAATGAGAGTTTAAGATTTTGCGTGCGTGTTTGATCGGGCAGAAATATTGTTCGGTGCGTGCCGTAATTTCGCGTGCATAGCCCAGCATGCCGACGGCATAGGAGCAGTACATGCAGTCGATTTTCTCGATGATGTTGAGATAAGCCAGATGCTGGTGATCCATCACGATATAGTCGGCGCGCCGCACGCGGGCAATTCCGTATATGGGAAAGCAGCTTAATTGATAGAAGCTGATACACAGATCGAACAGGGTCAGCGGGACGATCATGCCGTAGATGATGGGCATGGTAATGAAGTTTTGCGGACGGACGGTCAGAAACCAGCGAAACACGCCCAGCTTGACGCGCTGGTGCGCGTCCTTGATGGTTTGTTCAAAAATGACGCGCCTGTCTTTTATCCGGTAGCGTAAAAGGCCTTCCTGATCTTCGATGGCTTTTTGCAACTCAACTTCGAGTGCGCTGATCTGATCGACAATTTGACGAATGTTCATGACGAGTACCCCGGGCACCTGGCTGTGCGCACCTGAGTAGTATAGAGGCAATCTGCCGGGTTAGGAGTTTTATGACTGCGGATATTTACCGGCAATGCCGGTTCGGAAAGTCGAACCGGCTGAAATGAAAAAATCAGGTTGTCCTGACAGCCTGTCGGACTCCTAACGGTCATGGCAAATATGCCACCCTGAATAATGCAATGATTTTCGCAGGAATATTGTCCAGTGGACAATAACTCGCAAACCAGCCATGATCGTTCCCTCCCTTGCAGGGCGCGTTTCAGCGGAGCTGAAACCGTTCGCAAGGCGCAGAGCATGCTCTGCGAAACCCCTTACTCACCCCCGTTCCCCCTCTCCCGGAGGGCGAGGGATACGGTTCGTCGCTGTGCGAGTTTCACGTTAAACGAAGTCAGACGGGCCGCTAAACCTTTAATCAGGCTTTTCTTTTTCCCGTCACCCAAACGTAGAACATGGGCAGGTAGAACAGGCTCAGGAAGGTGCCGATCAGCAGTCCGCCGATCGCAGCGTCTGCCAGCGGCGACAGGCGCTCCAGGCCGATTGCACGCTGCATGGCGATCGGCACCATGCCGGCGATGCTGGCCAGCGCGGTCATCAGAATCGGCCGGAAACGCAGGCGTATCGTGTCTTCGGCGGCGGTGTAGGCATCATGGCCTTCACGCGTGCGCTCCTGGATAAAATCCACCATCAGGATCGAGTTCTTGATGATGATGGAGAACAGCAACACGGTGCCGAGTATGGCCGGCAAGGCCATGGCCTTGCCGAAAGCCAGCAGCCCCCACATTGCGCCGATTGCCGAAAGCGGCAGAATCAGGATGGACAGCACGGCTAACCCGACGCTGCCATAGGCCGGCACCAGTACGCCGAACAGCAACAACATGCCCAGCCCCAGTCCCCGCACCATCAGTTTGCTCGACTCCTGGGCACTGGCAAAGTCGCCAAAATCCTCGACACTCACACCGGGCGGCAGCACTTTCTGAACCGCGCTCATCGCGCCCCCGCTGAGGAAGCTGACCGGCACCAGGCTGCGAAAGCCGTATACATCCAGGCTGTAGCGTATACCGTCAGTGGTAATTTCCGCCGTGGCAGGCTGCAGCACGAGATGAGCGACATCGCCCAGCGTGGTGCTGTGACCGTCGGGCAGACGGATAGGCAGGTTCATCAATGCCTGCGGATTTTCACGGTAGGGCGTGTCGAAATACAAGCGCACCGGAATGCTGCCCATGCTGGGCAGACGACTGAACGCCGCAGCCGGCAAACCTTTGAGCGGCAGTTGCGCGGTGATCTGGTCAGCTGTCACGCCCAGCGTGCGCAGCCTGGCATCGTCGAATTGCAGTACCGCTTCCTCGCTGTCGCGATCCCAGGTGGTGGACACCGAGGTAAAACCCGGTACCTTCAACATGGCCTCGCGCGCCTTATGTGCCGCATCGGGCAGCAACCGCCAGTCTTCTGCGCGCAGCAAAATATCCACCGGCGCCTTGATGCTGGACAGTGCGGTAGCCCCGTAGTCATAGACATCGGCCAACACCACGCCCGGAATCCGGTGCAAAGCCGTGCGCAGATCAGACTCGATCTGCCAGCTGGATTCCTTGCGGTGCAAGTGATCGACGTAAGTCAGCGTGTAGCTTGCCTCGCCCGGCAACTGGCCGGAGCCCAGCGACAGCACCCCCGGTTCGGAACCGTAAGCGACATCCCAGCGGGTCAACCGCGCATCGTGATCGAGCGAGCTTTCGAAGGGTTTCAAGCGTGCATCGGCTTCCTGCACGGTGATGTTGCCGCCGAACTTGACATGCACGCGCACGATCCCGGTATCCATCGGCGGCATGGCCTCACGACCGATCAGCGGCAGCACGGTGCGGGCAGTGAATACCAGCAGCGCGAGCGTGGGTAACAGGAAGATCACGCGCCTCACGGCGCGCCCGCCGAAAGCAAAGCGCAGCAACCGAGTATAGAGCGTTGCACCCGGCCCGATGAAACGGTGATAGCCGCGCTCGATAGCCTGTTCCCAGCGATTCTTGGGCGGTAGTCCGTTGCGGTACCAGAACAACGAAATGCGCGGAATCAGGGTAATGGCCACGAAATATGACACGAACACCGCAATCAGCACCGGAAAAATCAGATGCCTGAATATCTGTTGTGGAAAACCGCCGATAAACATCAGCGGGGCGATCACCACCGCAGTGGCTATGGTGCCGACGAACATCGGGAACAACACTTCCTGCGTTCCGGTGCGGATGGCAGTCTGCGCATCTTCGTGCAGTTCACTCAGGTGGCGTTCGATGTTTTCCAGCACCACGACGGCATCATCCACCAGCATGCCAAGTGCCAGAATGATGCCGGTCATCACCGGTACATTGAGCTCCTTGCCGCTGAGCCACAGCACGGCGAGCGTGAGCAGGAACACCACCGGAATGGTGATCAGTGTGGTGGCCACCGCGCGCCAGTTGGCAAGGAACAGCAGCATCACCAGCGCCACGAACACCACCGCGTCGCGCAATGCTTCGATCATGTTGCTGTTTGAAGTCTCGATCAGCGGCCCCTGGGTATCGGCAGTGCTGAAGCGGATGTTGGGGAAACGCGCTTTCAGGCCGGGCAGTATCTTCATTGCGCCGTCGATGGTGTTCTGCACGCTGCCGCCCGGCGCGCGCTGAATGGCTACCGCAATCGCCGCGCCATCTTTGCTGTGGAAAGCCGAGTAGCGTTCCGCCGAAGTCAGGCTGACGCTGGCCACATCACCCAGGGTCAATCCGCCGGACAGTGGCAGCGCACGCAGCGCGTCCACGCTGTCGCGCTCGTTATAGATCGTCAGCGTCAGGATGCGGCCCGCTCCCTGTTCGGTGCCCACCGGGTAGTCGCGATCGATGCGTGCGATCAGCCCCTGCAGCGTCGCCGGGTCGATGTGATAGCGCGCCAGTTTGAGCGGGTCGAAATCCACCCGCACAGCCGGCTGGTAGCCGCCGAAAATATCCACATTGGCGACTTCAGGTTGGGTCAGGAACGCGGTGCGGATGTCATTCTCGGCAAGCAGGCGCACCTGCGCCTGCGTCAGCCCACTGCCCGGTTTCGGGCTTAGCGCGATTGTCAGTACCGGGCTGATGAACTCACCTATGGCGTATTCGCTGGACGGGCTCGCCTCAGGCGGCATCTCCGCGCGCGCCTGAGTGAGCGCGTTGCTCACATCGAGCAGTGCACGATCCAGCCCCTTGGTGTACTCAAACTCGGCAGTGACGATGGAGACCTCGTTCTTGTTGACGCTCTGTACATCGCGCACGCCCGAGAGAGTGTAGAGCTGTTTCTCAATAGGACGGGTAACGCGTTGCGCCACGCTCAGTGCAGAGGCGCCCGGCAGCTGGGTGATCACGGTCACGGAGGGTCGGTCCAGGTCGGGATACATGTTGCGCGGCATGCTGTTATAGCCGATCACGCCTAGCAGTGAACCGATTACCAGGATGATACCCATTGCCAGAGGACGTTTATAAAAGAATTCAAACATGGCTTAGTGCACTCCGGAAATGTTATATGACGTGCCGCCGGCCAGGCGGTTGAGCACATCCGGACTGGCGCAGGCAATACGCGCCCCGACTAGCCCGGCAGGCGTTGCCGCCGCGCCCTGCTCGCCGGAAGCCAGCAGGGCGATGGTCTGCACTGAAGCCGGGGACTTGCCGTCAGCCGGCAGACGCAGCAAATCCGCGTGTCGGCCATCGGT
>JAJXTL010000163.1 GCA_021783855.1 Pseudomonadota bacterium | reverse complement strand
CATCAGGCCGATATTGCCCTCCTGAATCAGGTCGGCCTGGGGCAGGCCGTATCCTGCATAGCCGCGCGCCACGCTGACAACCACACGCAGGTGAGATAACACCAGTTGACGCGCGGCATCCAGGTCGTTCTCATCGCGAAAACGGGTTGCCAGCGCAAGTTCTTCCTCTTGCGTCAGCAGCGCATATCGCTTGACCAGACTGATATAGCTGTCCAGACTGCCAACGGCAGAGGGCAGGGTGAGGCTGTAATTCATAGTTATTGTCTCCTAGGAATTTAATACTGACGATCTAAGAGTTCTAAAGTTGAATTAGGTTCATTAAGGCCGGGAAAAACGGACTCGCCAGACGGAAGACGGCCCATTTAACAGCGTTGCACTTGGGCAAGGTTAAGTATCAGGCCGGCTGCCGCTCCGCACGCTTTGCGCGCAGTCAGGTCGATTATTCGTGCGGCAGAGGACACTCCGAGTTCATCACCTTGCCTGCCGCCATGCCGGCGATCCAGATGCTGATAATGACGCCGATGATGCCAAGTTGCTTGCTCAGGAAAAAGCCCGACACTATCCACAGTGCTATAGAAAAAAGGATAGGTACTACGAGAGCTTTGCAACCTGGTTTTTCCGCTGTTTCCGTCTTATTCATCAATTTCTCCCTTGTAAGTGGTCAATCGTTCTGCTGGTGACGCGAATTATGCCATGATTCTGAAAAAATATCAGCGTGTCAAGCGGTTTTCGTGCGCCGCCCGCGCAGGCGAAATTCATTGCGGTTCTATACGCGATAAGTGGCGGGCAACTGACAGCCAGGCGCCCAGCCATCCCAGATACATCGAGAACAGCATGAGCGAAAAACTGTCGCTTAAGCTGAGCGGTCGCAAGCTGAAGTTACTGGCGTAGAGTTGCGACAGCGTAGCCAGAGGCTGTTTCAACAGATAGAGACTCAGTGCGATGATCAGCCATGCGGTAATGCCGCCCAGCAATCCTTGCATCGCACCAAAGTACAGAAAAGGCCGTCGTATAAATGTATTCGTGGCGCCTATCAGTTTGGCAACCATGATTTCGTCGCGCTGAGTCATGATTTGCAGGCGGATGGTATTGAAGGTGATGGCGATCAGGGCGAGACTGAGCAAAACGGTCAGTATAAGCACCATGATGCGGGCGAATTCAAGGATGGCTTCAAGCTTGTAGGCCCATGCCGAATCAAGTTGCGCAAGCTCGATATAGGGCAGTTTTTGAAGCTCGTCGCGTAGCGTCTCCAGCGACCTGGCAG
Organism: Pseudomonadota bacterium; assembly: GCA_021783855.1. The sequence continues at coordinate 4,706 of JAJXTL010000163.1, read as the reverse complement.
CGGTGATTTTTGGCGTGATGACAAATGCATCCGGTAACGGGTTGCTCTCAAGCCCGGCTATGACATCGGCCAGACCATTGCTTTGCCCGAGTTTTTCAAGTGCGTCTGCACGGGAGACAAACTCAAGCTTGCCGATGGCGTTGTTCCGCGCCAACTGCCGGCGCAGCTGGGCAATATTATCCGCGGTGGTGTCCAGCGTCAGGAACAGGCTGATTTGTGGCGGACCTGACAGTTGCGCAACCAGCCCCTGCGCGTTTTGCAACAATACGTACATGCCGGCCGGCAGGCTGAGTGCTATTCCGATCACCAGGATATTGAGAAACCCTGCTACGGGGGAGGCGAATACACGTCGCAGGGCGGTACGTGCAACACCTGCATGCTGACTGAGTGCGCTCATTGTCCTGCCGTTTCCGCTGAGGTTGACGTTACGGAAGCGTCTGGTGCGATCGCAGGAGTGGTTTGAATTTCGCCGTGTTTCAGGGTGATCACGCGGACACGGTTGCTTTGCAGCATGCCGGTGTCGTGGGTAGAAATCAGCAGGGTGACGCCTACCTGATGAAACGAATTGAAAATGTTCATTATTTCCTGCGCATATTCGGCATCCAGATTGCCGGTCGGTTCGTCGGCGAGCAGTATGGATGGACGGTTGACAATCGCGCGTGCAATGCACAAACGTTGTTGTTCTCCGCCGGACAGGGCGATGGGGTTGGACTTTTCGCGGCCCAGCAGTCCCACCTTATCCAGTGCAGCACGCACGCGCTTGCCGGTTTCCTTGTGGTCGAAGCCGCATATTTGCAGCGGAAGCTGTACATTGTCGAACACGCTGCGGTCGAACAGCAGCTTGTGATCCTGAAAAATCATGCCGATATTGCGGCGCAGATAGGGCAGGGCGCCGCTCTTGAGTGCGCTGACGTTCTGGTTGTTGACCAGCACGGCGCCCGTATTGGGGCGTTCGATTGCGGCGATGAGGCGGAGCAGGGTGCTCTTGCCCGCACCCGAATGGCCGGACAGATAGGCCATTTCACCCTTGGCAAGCTCAAAAGAGACATTTTTCAAGGCCTCAAAACCGCCGGGATAGCGCTTGCTGACCTGGTTGAACGAAATCATGACGACTGACCCAGCAAGGCTTCGATAAATTCTTCAGCATTGAACGGACGCAAATCATCCAGTCCTTCGCCGACCCCGATGAAACGCACCGGTATCGGGTGGGCGCGGGCTATGGCGGCGATCACACCGCCCTTGGCAGTGCCGTCCAGTTTGGTCAGGATCAGCCCGGTCACGCCGAGCGCCTCATCGAAGGCTTTCACCTGACTTAATGCATTCTGCCCGGTGTTGGCGTCGAGCACCAGCAGCACTTCATGCGGCGCATCCGGCAATACTTTGGCTATGACGCGTTTTACTTTCTTGATTTCTTCCATCAAATGCGCCTGCGTGGTGAGCCTGCCGGCCGTGTCGGCCAGCACTACGTCTATTTTTCTGGCCTGCGCAGCCTGTACCGCATCGTAAATCACGGCGGCGGTATCCCCGCCCCTTCGACCTTGCTCAGGGCAGGCTTGCTGTGCGATCACCGTCACGTTGTTGCGCTCCCCCCAGGTCATCAGCTGTTCGCGTGCCGCCGCGCGGAAGGTGTCACCGGCTGCGAGCAGTACGGACAAGCCCTGTGATTGCAGATATTTAGCCAGCTTGCCGATGGAGGTGGTCTTGCCTGCGCCATTCACGCCGACCATCATGATGACGAAGGGCTTGTGGGTGTGAGCTTGCAGTGGCACGGATAACGGCATGAGCAATTTGAGCAGGCAGTGTGCCAGACCCGCCTTGAGTTCAGCGGCCTCGGATAATTTGTGTTCCCTGACGTGGCGGCGCAGGTCGGCTAACAGCGCGTTTGTGGCATCCATGCCGACGTCCGCCGTGATCAGGATGGTTTCCAACTCTTCGTAGAACTCGTCGTCTATCCTGCCGCCACGGCTGAACAGGTCGGTCAGCTGACTGCCGGTGCGCGCAAGGCCGGATTTTAGCCGCTCTACCCAACTGAGTTTTTCGACGACAACGTCGGAAATTTTATCGGGCGTATTCTTTTTTAGAAAACTAAACATTTGAGATGCGTTCCGCTGGCAAGAGTTGGGGCATAATATATACGGTCACTTTGAGTGGCTCGTTATTTTATGCCGATTAGGCGTTCTGGGGTTAGGGATTATGCGCAATTTTGTGTTTTGTATGGCACTGCTGGTGTTCGGGGTGCAACAAGCGGCCAGCGCCGAAGTATTCGAACGCACGCTGGCGAACGGTCTGAAAGTCGTCGTCAAGGAAGATCACCGCGCGCCTGTGGTGGTGCAGCAGATCTGGTACAAGGCCGGCAGCATGGATGAACGCACCGGCAAGACGGGCGTCGCGCATGTGCTGGAGCATATGATGTTCAAGGGCACCAAACGTGTTCCGGCAGGTGAGTTTTCACGGTTGATTGCTGCCGCAGGCGGGCGCGAAAATGCGTTTACCAGCAACGATTACACTGCGTATTTTCAGCAGTTGCACACATCGAAGTTGCCGCTGGCGATGAAGCTGGAGTCCGACCGGATGCACAACCTCAATCTCTCGGAGGCTGAATTTTCCAAAGAGATTAAAGTGGTGATGGAAGAGCGTCGCATGCGTACCGACGACGATGCGCACGCACTGTTGCAGGAAAAAATGAATGCGGTGGTATACGAGGAGCATCCCTATCGGCATCCGGTGATCGGCTGGATGAGCGATCTGGAACAGCTCACCGTGAATGATGCCAGAGCGTGGTATAAAAAATGGTACGCGCCCAATAACGCGACGCTGGTCATTGCAGGCGATGTCAAAGCTGCCGATGTGTTCGCGCTGGCACAACGCTACTATGGCGGTATCCCCAAACACTTGGAACCGGCACGCAGACATTACACCGAACCCGCGCAGACTGGCATCAAGCGCATGGTGGTGAAAGCCCCCGCCGAACTGCCGCTGCTGGTGATGAGTTATCACGCACCCAACCTCGTTGATCCTTTGCGTGACTGGCAACCTTATGCGCTGGAAATGCTCGCCGGCGTGCTGAGCGGCAATGACTCGGCCCGCTTAAACAAACACCTGGTGCGCGAGCAGCAGATTGCCAGCGATGTGGGCGCAGGGTATGACTCGGCATCCCGCGGCCCTGCCCTGTTTACGCTGGAAGCGACACCCAGCGAGGGCAAGACGGTGAGTGATACTGAGGCGGCGCTGCGTGAAGAAATTGCGCTGATTGTAAAGAACGGCGTGAGCGAGCAGGAGCTTACGCGCGTCAAGGCGCAGGTGATGGCAGGCGAAGTGTACAAGCTCGACTCGGTGTTCTATCAGGCGATGCAGATAGGTCAGATGGAGAGCATAGGGCTGGGCCAAAAGGCCATTCCATTGATGCTGGAAAAATTGCAGGCGGTGACCGCAGCGCAGGTGCAGGAGGTTGCGCAGCTGTTTTTGCAGGACGATAACCTGACCGTTGCCGTGCTCGATCCGCAACCCTTGTCAGGTAAGCCTAAGCATCAATCAGGAGATTCCAGTCATGTCCGTTAGAGTAAGTATTTTTAGGGTGTCAGGCGCAGTCGTGCTGTGTTGTGTCGCCGGTATCGCCTTCGCCACACCCAATATTCAACACTGGCAGAGCGCCAGCGGCGCGAAAGTGCTGTTTGTGGAAGATCACGATATCCCCATGCTGGACGTGGCGGTGACGTTGCCTGCGGGCAGCAGTTACGACAAAAAATCAGGCCTGGCCAGCATGACGCATGATCTGCTTGATCTGGGCGTGGAAGGAATGAACGAGGATGTCATCTCCAGCAGTCTGGCGGATATCGGCGCGCAGCTCGGCGGCGGGATCGATCAGGATATGGCGAGCGTATCCTTGCGTACCCTGAGCCATGAGGCGGAACGCGAGCGGGCGTTGAATATCATGGCGCGGGTGTTGCAACATCCGCTGTTTCCGGATGCGATTCTCGCCCGGGAAAAAACGCGCGTGATTGCCGCCTTGAAAGAAAATGAGACCAAGCCGGAATTCATCGCGGGTCGCGCCTTTCAGAAAGCGGTATACGGACAGCATCCCTATGCATTGCCTGTGTCCGGTGATGTTGCCGGTGTGGCGTCGATCAATGATCAGGATTTGCAGGACTTTTATCGCGCCCACTACGTGGCTAGCCGTGCGGTGGTGGCGATCATGGGCGATGTGACGCGCAAGGAGGCCGAAGCGATTGCACAACAGCTGACCGGCGAACTGCCGGTATCGACCGTGCAGGACGAGATACCCGCCGTGACGATGCAAATTCAGGCATCAGAACAACGCATCGTTCATCCGGCCACGCAGAGCCATATTCTGATCGGTCAGCCCGGCATGTCGCGTACCGATCCTGACTATTTCACGCTGTATGTAGGCAATTACATACTGGGTGGCGGCGGATTCGTGTCGCGACTGATGAATGAGGTGCGCGAAAAGCGCGGACTCGCGTACAGTATGTACAGCTATTTCATGCCGCTCAAGCTGCCGGGCGTTTTCCAGATCGGTCTGCAAACCAAGAAGAAACAGGCGGATGAGGCGTTGGCGCTGGTGCGCAAGACAGTCGCGGATTTTGTCGCCAACGGCCCGACTGAAAAGGAACTGGTCGCCGCCAAGCAGAATATCATCGGCGGGTTTCCGTTGCGCATCGACAGCAACCGCAAGATACTGGAATACC
>JAJXTL010000162.1 GCA_021783855.1 Pseudomonadota bacterium | reverse complement strand
ATCTCATATGACAATGCTCATCCCTTCTTCCGTGCGCTGGATAACACAGGCTGCACAGGCAGCGTGTCGGTCACATCCTTGCCGACGCCACGGTAGCCGGTATATCTTCCCGATTGGTCGAACATCGGCTCCCCGCTCACCATCAATTGTTGCCGGGAGCCATCTGCATTTATCCGGCTGTAGACGAAATCCAGGAAGGGTTGTCTGACGGCCAGTTTCGCTGCCAGCATGTCGCGCTCGGCCTCATTCCAGCCCGCACCCCGATTGTCCATGATTGCGCCCAATGTATCATCGATCCGGATGCCGAGCATTTCCAGCGCGGGGCCGAAAATCCTGGTGAAATTGCCATTTTCATCCTGTTCCCAATACCAGTCTGACGACAGCTCGGTCAAACGGCGAAAACGCGCTTCACTTTCACGCAGTTCGGCGGTTCTTTCCTGTACCGTCTGTTCCAGCTGTCTGTTGTATTCCTCAAGCCGCCTGTGCAGCAAACGCACTTCCAGCATGTTGCGGATACGTGTCTGCACTTCGATCAGATCGAAGGGTTTTGCGACGAAGTCTTTCGCGCCGGAGGCCAGCGCCCGCAGTTTGTGATCGGGTTGGGCTGTGATCACCAGTACCGGAAGGTAGCCATCGGGTTCGATTTTTTTCAGTTCTTTCATCACCTCGAACCCGTCCATGCCGGGCATTTGCAAATCCAGCAGAATCAGATCGTAGCGGTTTTTTCGATGCAACTCGCTGACGGAATAAGGGTCTGTGGTCGACGCGATAGAGGTATAACCGACATCGCGCAATAACTCGCCCAGCAAAAGCACATTGGCATGCTGATCGTCAACGATCAGAATGTCGGCGTTGAGAATTTCCTGGTTGCTGATCATGATGGTTGTCCTGTTGAGTTGGATCGTTTTGTTTTTGAATGTTTCAGTGCTTCTTCCAGCGCGTTCATGAACTCGTCGATTTTAATCGGCTTGGTTAGATAGCGGAAAAATCCCGCTTCAAGTCCCTTTTCAATATCGCGAACCATGGCATTGGCACTCAAGGCAATCACCGGAATAAGCTGGGTGACAGGGTTGCCGAGCAGTATCTTCAGGGCTTCAGTCCCGCTGATGCCCGGTAAGTTGATGTCCATCAGAATCACATCCGGGAGATGGGCGCGCGTCAGCGCGATGCCTTTGAGTGCATCGCTCGCGCTTAGCATGCGTATATCCGGATGTCCCTCGATGATCTGCTCGACCAGCATCAGGTTGGCAGGATTGTCTTCCACATAGAGCAGGGTGCGAAGCTCGGTATGCTGCTGCGTCTGCAGTGCCGGAGCCTGTGGAAGGATACCGCCTGCGGCCAGTTGCGGCGTAACGTCGCGGATCAGTTCGATGCAGAATTCACTGCCCACCCCGACGAGGCTTTTTACGCTGATGGTGCCGCCCATCAGTTCGATCAGTTGCTTAGCGACGACCAGACCGATGCCTGTTCCTTCCTCGGCGCCGTTCTCCTGCCCCAGACGATTGAAAGGCTGAAACAGTTGCAGCAACTTGTCGGGAGGCAAGCCCTCTCCGCAGTCCTTGATGCTGATCTGTATGCGATCCGGGCTGCTTACCGTGCATTCCACCGTGACCGAGCCCTGTTCGCGGTTATATTTGATCGCATTGGATAGCAGATTGATCAGAACCTGCTTGACACGGGTGCGGTCGGCATTGGCAAACCAACTGGTGTTGAACGGGATGAAATTCATATGGATGGCGTGTTTTTTCGCCTGCGATTCGATCATGGCCTGACATTCCATCATGACCTCAGCCAGCGATACAGGTTCCCGCGACAGCGACAGTTTGCCGGATTCGATCACCGCAAGATCGAGTATTTCGTTGATCAACTCAAGTAGATACCATCCTGCCTTGACGATCTGGTGCAGCCTTAAAGTCTGGGTCTCGGTAGGGGGCGGCGAGCCGATCTCCAGCAGCTGTGCAAAGCCCAGGATGGCATTGAGCGGGGTGCGCAGTTCATGGCTCATGCGGGAAAGGAAAACCGATTTTGCCAGATTGGCCTTTTCCGCCAACTGCCTGGCATTTTCCAGTTCGGTGTTCTTTTCATGCAGCAGCTGATCCAGGCGTCTGCGTTCGGTGACATCGCGCGCTGCTGCGAACACGCCTTGCAATTTTCCGTCGGCATTGTAGAAGGTGGCTGCGTTATAGGACACCATCGTTTCACCGTCGTTCTTGTGGCGCGCGGTGAGTTCGTAGTCGGTGACCTTCTTTTCGCTCAACACCCGCCTGATAGCCGCCTCGGCCCGCTCAGGATCGGTGAAGTAATTCTTGAACGGTGTGCCGATCAGTTCATCGCGCGCATGACCTGTGAGCGCCACCATCTGCTGGTTGACATCGGAAATAATGCCGGACGGATCGGTAGTCATGATCGCGTCGATGTTGGATTCGATCAGAGAGCGGGTATAGAACTGCTGATCGCGCAAAGCCTGCTGCACTCCATATTCCCCAGTGACATCGCGAAACACCAGCACTGCACCGATGACGTGACCATCCCGGTCGCGTATCGGCGCACAGCTGTCGGCGATATCGCACTCGCTGCCATCCCGTGCGATCAGCACGGTGTGATTGGCCAGGCCGTGTATTGTGCCCTTCGTCAGCGTATCCATAACCGGGACGAAGGCGGGCAGGCCGGATTCCTTGTGGACGATGTGAAAAATATCATCTATCGGGTGTCCGGCGGCTTCAGCCTGCCTCCAGCCGGTGAGTTTTTCGGCAAGCGGATTGAGCAGCGTCACACAGCCAGTTACATCGGTTGCAATCACCGCGTCGCCGATGGAATTAAGCGTGACAGAGAGTTTTTCCTCGCTGAGCTGCAAGGTCATATTGGCCTGTTGCAGTTCCTTGTTGGTCGCTTCCTGAATGTCGAGCAAACGCTGTTTCTCGGCTTCGATTTGCTTGCGCGCCGAATTGTCGGTGCCGATCAAGAGGTAGCCGATGATGGCGTTCTGCTCATCGCGCAGCGCGGTGACCGACACGACGGCGGGGAAGCGGCTGCCATCGCGGCGGATGTAAGTCAGCTCGTAAATATCTTCGATGCCGCGCGAGGCTTTGAACACCAGCGCCTCGAAGCCCGGCGCAATCGGTGTATCCAGCTCCAGACTCAGGGACGCTGCCCGCGCAACTAATTCCTCAGGTTCGGAAATGTCCGCCGGTGTGATTTTGTTCATAACGTCGGCAGACGCATAGCCCAGCATGCGCTCGGCGCCGACGTTGAATATCTGAATCACGCCTTTCGCATCGGTCGCGATACTTGAGAAATTGGCACTGTTGAGTATCGCGTTCTGCAGCGCGCCGGTTTTAAGCAGAGTCTCCTGACGCCGTGTCTCGATAAATCCCGCAGCGGTATCGGCTGCAGAGTCGGGAATGCTGGGATTGTGGACGGTTACGGTCATTGCTTAACTTTCTGGCGAGACATAAAAGGATGATGGATTGCGCCGCAACGCGGGCAAGCCAGGCAAGGAAGCTGGTTTGCTTTCATCGCCAGCCTCCGTTCGCAGGATGATTTCTTATTTCGACTTCATGATTGTTCGCGAGTTTGCCGATGTTTCCTGCATCGCTGAGCAGGCGATAAAATTCTTTCTTGACGACCTTATAACATTCGCAGGTATGTGTTTCCAGGCCAGCCCGGTTCAGCACGGTGATGTGTCCGCGACGGTAACTTATCAGGCCTGCGCGTTGCAAATTTCCGGCGGTTTCGGTAATGCCTTCGCGGCGCACGCCCAGCATGCTGGCAATCAATTCCTGCGTCATGGTGAGTTCGTTGGTCGGCAAGCGGTCGAGTGTCAGCAGCAGCCAGCGACACAGTTGCTGTTCGACCGAATGATGCCGGTTGCACACGGCTGTCTGGGACATCTGGGTAATCAAGGCCTGGGTGTAACGCAGCATCAGCCGCATCATCGGCCCGGCGCGATTGAACTCCTCCATCATCAGCCGCGCCTTCATCCGGTAGCCTTGACCGCCAGTATACACGGCGGCCCGGCTGGGCGTGGTATTGCCGCCCATGAAGAGTGAAATGCCGAGCACGCCCTCATTGCCAACACCTGCGATTTCGGCCGATGCGCCATTTTCCATGATGTAGTGCAGCGATACGATCGCGCTAGTCGGGAAGTAGACGTGCTGTAATTGTCCGCCGGATTCGTAGAGGATTTCACCCAAGGGCATCGCGATCGGCTCGAGATGAGGTGAAATTCGATCGAATACATCCGCAGGCAACGCATCGAGCAGGTGGTTCTGTTTGGGGTCATGCCGTGAGGACAGAAGAGCGACCATTTTTTCGTCCCGCGAGCGTGTTGTTGAAAAAGGTAAAAGCGAACCTGCACGATTTGCGCGTGCAAAGGCATTATTGTCCGGTACTTATAACATAAGCTGTGAAAGCGTTATGTACGTTAACGCACAGAATCGTTTCAAGGGCTGCAATAAAGCAGGTTAGTGCCGTAATGTCGAATAGCCACGTTAATGCGTGCTATGTGCGTTGTCGAACAGAGTTCGTCAGAGCGAGATGGCATGCTGGTCACAGATGTTTATTATTCCCCTGAAATAAACATCTGCAGTGCTCAGGCCCGGTTTCGGCAATCCCGTTCCGGGCCTTTTTTTAGGTGATGAGCCGAATCAGGTCATGCTAATGGAGAGTGCAAAAAAAGCCTGATTTTTATGTACGGCAGCGAACGGAATGACGTGAGCCGGAAGCAGATAGTCGCTCCTGCCTTGGCGTAATGCGCCGGTATTCACTACGGCTTGGCAGATGGCTTTAAGAACCTTATTTCGAGGTTTATTTTCAGGAGAAATAAAAATGAACAGCTATAAAAATAATTTAAAGCCGCCAGTCTGGGTGACAACTCCACTTCCGTTGATCTGACCACAGCCATAGGCGACATGCAAACCGCGTACACTGGCGCAGCCGGTAAGGCGCCGGCAGGAGGCGGATTAATCACTGCCTGTCCCGGAGCCGGAAATTTCGGCGGCTTGACCCTCTCGGCCGGCGTTTACACCTGTACCCCTCAAGTGCTGATTCCGACGGGGACGATCCTGACTCTCAACGGTACTGCAACAGATGTCTGGGTGTTCCAGATGGCCGGTGGCCTCAGTCAGGCCGCTGCTACGCAGGTGCAATTGACTGGTGGGGCGCTGGCCAGGAATGTTTTCTGGCAGTCTGCCACTACGGTGACAATTGGGGCGACTGCGTTGATGCAGGGAGTGATCTTGTCGCAAACCGATATTGTGCTGGGAGCGGGTGCTACGGAGAACGGCAGATTGCTGGCTCTGACTGCGGTCACACTTAACAGCAATACCGTTACCAGGCCATAAACAACGGGAAAAAGCTTGCGAAGTAATGAAAAAGGCCGTCGCAAGACGGCTTTTTTGCGAGCAGCCTTTGCTGCATTTACCTGGCAGGATACGGACGCAACAAACGCCACCCTTCCTGCGCCATGAGGAGCAGATTTCTTCGGCGAAATGCCAGCAGCAAAGCCATACCACCGGTCACCAGTGCGGGGTGGCGGCGAATGAAATGCACAGCCCTTATCCCCGCATCGACCAGTGCCAGTGGTTTTTGCAATTGCAGGGAAACTTCGACCATTTCCCAGCGCTGATTGTCGATTTTTTCCAGCAGCAGAAGGCGGCGGTGTGACAGATCGATAAGATGTTTTTTCATGGTGTCAGATGGTCACGGTCGCTGGATAGCTCGGCAAGGCTGGCGGAAAACAGCTTGGATTTCTTCCGTAACAGGCTGCGCAATGTGTTCCATACCAGGAGTCCTGCGATGAAAAACAATCCGGCCAGGCTGCCCAAGACCAGCAGACGCCGACTGTCCCAGAATACCACTACGATAAAGACGGTGAGCAGCATGATGGACAGTCCGAAGAAGAGCAGGGCAATACCGCTGTAGAGCAAGGTTTGCTCGAAGTGCAGACGCTCTCCCTCCAGTTCGTTGGCAAGTAACTCAAGCCGGGTCTGC
>JAJXTL010000161.1 GCA_021783855.1 Pseudomonadota bacterium | reverse complement strand
CACCTTCGGGAGTTTCGGCGAAGCGCTGCTGATCATGGCGACACTACCGTTCGCGCTGGCAGGCGGCGTCTGGTTCATGTGGGTACTGGGCTATAACCTGTCGGTAGCGAGCGGAGTGGGGTTCATCGCGCTGGCGGGCGTGTCGGCGGAGTTCGGTGTGATCATGCTGCTCTATCTCAAGAATGCCTGGAACGAGCGAATTCGCGAAGGTCAAACCGGACTGGCCGATTTGCTGGATGCGATACGCGAGGGGGCGGTGATGCGCGTGCGTCCCAAGGCAATGACCGTTGCCGTGATCATTGCCGGACTGATGCCGATCATGTGGGGCAGCGGAACGGGTTCGGAAATCATGCAGCGCATCGCCGCCCCGATGGTGGGCGGCATGATCACGGCACCGCTGCTGTCGATGTTCGTCATCCCCGCTGCCTACCTGCTGATGCGCCGCCCGCGCAAACCGCATCATTTTTGGCATGGGCCGACGTGAGGCGTTGCAATCAAGAAGCGCCTTCGCGCTCACCGCTCCAGGTCGCTCTTTTTCTGATCGTACTCTTCCCTGTCGATTTCACCGCGCGCATAACGCTCCTGCACGATCTCCAATGGCGATTTGTCGCGCGGGCCGCGACTTGACGATGTCATCAGCAACCTGATCAGCGCCGCGACTCCAAGAATCAGTAGACCCCAGAATAGCAACATGAATATGAAACCCAGGCCCATTCCCCATCCACTAAAACCGTTCCAATTGTTCATCATGTCATGTCTCCTCTATGGTCGAAGTCAGCAGTTCCCTGACGGTTTTTTAGATAAATGCTGTCGCCATCCGATGCTTGCCGTGGACAGCAAGGCAATGACAAGAAAAGGCACGACAGTCAGGTTCAACGTAACCCAGCCGAAACGATCATAGAGCCACCCAGCAGAGAGTGTGGAAACTGCGACCAGGCCGAAGACTGCGAACTCATTGATCGCCTGGACTTTCAGTTGTTCGGATGGGCGATAGGTCTGGGTGAGCAGGGTTGTCCCGCCGATGAAAGCGAAGTTCCATCCCACCCCCAGCAGAATGAGCGCCGACAGAAAATGGAGGAAATCAAGCCCGAGCAGCGTAATGACGACGTGGCCCAGCAGAAGAACAAAACCGATCTGCATGATACGCGGTGCACCGTAACGCCTGATCAACGAGCCGGTAAAAAATGAAGGTGCGAACATCCCAACGACGTGCCACTGGATGACCGGGGTGACGTTCGACCCAGGCTGGCCGCAACCCAGTATTGCCAGCGGCGTTGCCGTCATCACCATGATCATCACGGCATAGCCGATTGCCGCTCCCAGAATGGCTGTCTGCAACACAGGCTGTGCAAGTATCTCCCGTAAAGGGCGCGCTTCGACGACGTGGGTTACTGCGACAGGTTTGAGTTTAATCTGTGTAAGTATTGCCAGCGCCGCCAGGCTGAGCACCCCCTGCGCGAGGTAGGAGCCGACGAACAGACCGCCTGTCACCCAGTCGCGGCCCCATTGACCCAGTTGCGGTCCAAGAAACGCGGCGACGACACCTCCCGCGATAACCCAGGCAATCGCCCGGCTTGCATGGCTTGCGTCGGTAGCCTCCACGGCGGCAAAGCGGTAGTAATTAGCAAAGCCCTGATAACTGCCCAAGAACAGGTGTCCGATGACGAACAGCGCAAACGATCTCTGCTGGAGCGCGAACGCACACAACAGACTGCCTGCCAGTCCGAGAGCGGCGCCAGCCAGAAAGCCTGTGCGGCGGCCAAAGCGACGCATGAGTAGAGCCGCAGGCAATGATGCGATTGCCGTGCCGATCACCATCACCGCAATCGGCAGCGTAGCGTAACCTTTGTCTGGCGCAAGGTTGCCGCCGAGAATAGCCCCGAGCGCCATCGACATCACGATGGCTGACAGCATCAGTGCCTGGCTGAATGCCAGCAGCAGCACATTGCGACGACCCGCGAACAGTTGGTTTTTCACGTCCTAGTGTTGCCTGGGATAAGAAGCCGGTATGGTTTGAGTCATCATACGCTCTATCAGCTTGCCGGAGCGATAGAGACGCAACTCGCCCGGCTGGAAGGTGATCCACGCTGCGCCCTTGTCCAGAGGTTCGGTTGCAATCAAAACGCTGTTGACCGGAATGCCGTCAAACTGGTCTGAATCTGAGCGCTCCAGATAATGAAGTCTGTCATGTCCATAGGCGATCAAGTGCTCTCCGTCCGACATCAGGAAATTGAATTTGCCAAGCGAGGCAACCAGTCCGCTCTCCGCCGCCAGTTTTTCAAACCAGGAAACAGGGTCAGTGGAAGGCAAACTCTGTAAATGCTGAGCAATACCACCCAGCAAGTGGCAAAAAGCATATTCCGAGTCCGTTTTGCCCGTTGGGCAGCAGACCGGATTGTAACCGGACATTTCTATATCCACGATATCCGGCACCATGCCGTTGTGGGCGAACACCCATTCCTTGCCGCAGCACGCTCGCTGAAACGGATGCGTATTGCTCATATCTATAATCGGGGGAAAGCTCGCCTTGCGGACATGCGCGATCAACAGGCTTGAGCGCGTGGTGCCGCACAATTGTGCAAACAATGCGCTCTGATGCGCCGGGGCAGGCTCCTTGGAAAGGCGGAATGCACCGTTCTCCCGCCATGCCAGTCCCCAACCGTCAGGATTGTCGGCTGCCTGGCCGCCACGCAGGCGAAACACGTTGAGCTCTTTGCCGGCAGCTATAGGTTGGTCGGACGATATTCCAAAAAGTTCGCACATGATTTTATTCTACCGATATTTGCGAAAGTGCCATGACTCAAAGGATGCACTGGCGCTATGCAGCAATCCAGGTGGCGACAGCGCAGCAAATCCTGCACCGATGATTGTGATTCGCTGCATGACCTGTTCCCCTGTTTTGAAAGGCAATAAAAACCATTATCGCAAAAATCTTCATGGTATGGCCGGATTCAATTTTGGATGCGTTTCTTCTGCCCGCAAGGCCAGGTAACAACCCGATACGCCTAAAATAACTGCCGTGAACCAGAATGCGTTTTCGACACTGTCGGTCCATTGGGCGACCAGACCCAGTGCAATCGCGCCAATCGCATAGCCCGTGTCGCGCCAGTATCGGTAAGTTCCGAGTGCGGAGCTGCGCCAGTTGGGATGGGAAATATCCGCCAGCGCGGCAATGAGGTTAGGATAGAGCAAAGCCATGCCGATTCCCATGATGGCCGCACAGATTATCCAGGCGGTCATGCCATGCACCAGGGGGACGGCTGCGATGCCTATGCCAAGCAACCACAAGCCCCCAATGATGGGTTTTTTGCGCCCGATGGCATCGGACAATGCACCGGTCAACAGTTGTGATGCTCCCCAGACCATGCCGTAGACAGCTGTGACCCAACCGATTTGCACGATTCCCAGGCCTTGATTGTGCAGGAAGACGGGAAACAGCACCCATAGCAGGGCGTCTGCGATTTTGTTTGCCACGCCTGCCTGGCAGAGCGCATTCAAGGTCGGATGACGGAAGGAAACCAGGGTAAAAATCTCCCAGGTTCCCGGGTGTTCCGAGACGCCCTCAGGGAAACGTGGTTTGTGTCCGGCATAACTTCCGTTTGCGTGCTCTTTGCTTTCAACTTTTGCCCAGGGCAGAGTTTCCTTGATGAAGAGAAATGCAATCAGTATGCCGATCACGATCACTGCAAGACCAAAACCGAAAAGTGCTTCACGGGGGCCGTAGAGGACAGCCAGATAGCCTGTTACCAGCCCGCCTATGCCTACTGCGGCATAACCCGCAAATTCGTTGACGCCTGTGGCAAATCCGCGCTGGTCGGCACGTGTGATATCCACCTTGCTGGTCACCGTCATGCTCCAGGCAAAGCCTTGATTGATGCCCAGAAAAACATTGGCCGCCACGATCCATCCCCAGCTGGGGGCATACAGGATCATGAAAGGGATAGGAATCGCCGCAATCCAGCCCAGCAGCAATACTTTTTTTCGTCCGATGCGTTCGGACAGCCGCCCTGCGACGAAATTCAGGATGCCCTTGACAAAACCGAATGAGATTACGAAAGACATCAGAAACAGGAATGATCCCTTGGGCACGCCAAAATCCTGGCTCAACACGGGCAGCACATTGCGCTCCATGCCGATCACCAGGCCGAGGAAAAACACCTGGATTGCCTGCTGGATAAACTGGTGCAAATTGGCCCGAATGCCGCGAATGTAAACAGCCTCCGCTGCCAATGTATCAGTCTGTCTGGTCATGTGCTTCCTCTCCTTATCCGGCAATATTCGCGGCGACCATCCTGTCCATCTCGGCAGGGCGCGGCGGGATCTCACTGACCAGATTCTCGACGAATGCGTCCCTGTCCATCGACAAGGCCGGATTCCAGCGTTTCTCGAAACCGATCGTAGAGCTCGGCTTGCCCGACAGTCCAGCACCGCAGACGCTGCCCGCCTGATGGCCCGGGAAAATTTCGACTTCGTTGGACAGTTGCAGCAACCTGGTGTGGATGCTGTCAAAAAGCTGCCCCGCCATTTCCCGCTCGCGTCCCAGCAGGTCGGGGCGACCGGTGGAGCCAACGAACAGCGTGTCGCCGGTAATCACGAACCAGGGCAGCTCGGCGCGACGCATGTCCGTCACCAGCAGGCAGATGCTGTCGGGCGTATGACCGGGCGTATGCAGCACCTCGACATTGACGTTGCCGAGGTTGAGCAACTGACCATCCTTCAGGGGTTCAAACTCGAACTTCACCAGGCCTGTATCGGATTCATGCAGGCAATACGGCGCACCGACCATTTCTGCCAGCTTCCTGCCGCCGGAATAATGGTCGGCATGGACGTGGGTGTCGATGACATAGTCGATGGTGACGTTGGCTTTTTTTGCCTCCTCGATGTACCACTGCTCGTCGCCTGCCACCACATCCACCGCCATGGACTTGCCCTTGGTGCCGCAGCCGAAAAAATACGACAGCGAAGACTCTTTTGTCGCCAGTTGCTTGAAAAACATCGTGCGCTCCCTGAAATTAGAATACCAGAACCTTATCCGCCCATGCGGTCCACTCGGCCAACTCGGCCAGCGTGCTGCGGTGTGTGCCGTCCAGAATATCGCCCTCACCCATGCCGCGCGCGTCCATGCAAGTACCGCAGATGCCGACTTTTCCGCCGTGCCGGATCACGTTGCCGAGCATCACTTCGATGCTGTAGAACCCTTGCGGTACTTTCTGGTTGCGATGTGCACTTGATGCCGCATCGCCAATCAGGAATACATGCACCTCGCGGCCTTCCTGTTTGGAAATAGCCCCTGCCAGACGCAGGCCGTTATAAGTGCGTTCGCTGCCGTATGGGCCATCGTTGAGAATGAACAGTGTTTTCATGGAAAACCTCCTTTTCGTTTACATTCTAAATATTATTGGAATGATTAGACTACGATTGTTTATTTGTGTCAATATAATTTATACTGCTACCTGTAAGTTCCAATATAAACAGGATTGATGCAATGAAGAATGCTCGTAATGTTAAAGACATGCTGTACGAACAGGTGGCCAGAATCGGCAAGGTATTTTCCAGCCCCAAGCGACTGGAACTGATCGAGCTGCTTTGTCAGGGTGAAAAAACGGTGGATGCCCTCGCGCGCGAAACTTCACTCAGCGTGAAGCTGACCAGTGCGCATTTGCGCGAGTTGCGCATGGCGCATATGGTCGAGACTGACCGGCGCGGCAAGAACATCCACTATCGACTGGCCGACAAATCGGTGGCCGACCTGTGGGTGCAGATTCATACGCTGGCCGAGGAGCGCCTGATCGAGTTGCAACTGGCTTTGCAGAAAATTGCCACGCAGCCGGATGACCTGGTGCCCAGCGACCGGGAAAGCCTGATGAAAGCCGCCCGTAAGGGTGAAGTCGTGGTGCTCGATGTCAGGCCCGCGGAAGAATATCTGGCCGCGCATCTTCCTTTCGCGAGATCGATACCGCTGGAAGAATTGCGCCTGCGACTGGCGGAGTTACCCAAAGACCGTTCGATTGTTGCATACTGTCGCGGACCCTATTGCCTGATGGCGAAGGATGCTGTCGAACTGCTCAAACATGAGGGATATGCTGCCATT
>JAJXTL010000160.1 GCA_021783855.1 Pseudomonadota bacterium | reverse complement strand
ATCGCCTTTTGTTCGGCTTCCGTCAGCGCCAGAATCGCGTGCAGGGTCGCAACCACCAGGGTTGATCCTCCCTTGCGCCCCTCGATGATGATCCACGGAATATCTACAAACCCACTTAGCAGCGCTTTCGATTCTGCGGCGGAGACAAAACCCACAGGCATACCGACGATGAGCGCTGGCCTAACGCCTTGTTCGCGTATCAGACGCAGAACTTCCAGTAACGCGGTGGGCGCATTGCCAATGGCTACGATGCCGCCATCCAGCAATCCTTGTTCATTTGCCTTACGCATGGCCTGCACCGCGCGGGTACTGTTCTCGACTTTGGCCTGTGCAATCACATCTTCATCGGAAATAAACTGGTACGCTCTGCTGCCAAAATGCGCCAGACGCGGTTTCGACAAACCGACACAGATCATTTCTACATCGGCAACAATGGGCGCGCCGCGTGCCACGGCTTCCAGCCCGGCTTTGATCGCCTCAGGATGAAATCGCGTCAATCCGTTAAATTCAAAGTCGGCGGTCGCATGGATGATGCGCCGCACCACCTGCCATTGCTCAGGATTGTACGCATGTGGCCCCGCCTCGGCATCGACGATAGCAAAGGAATCGTGTTCGATCTGCTGACCTGCCTGGGTGAGCTGTTCTGTGACGGTATTTTTCATACTATTCGTGATGATGATGGTCGCCGTGTGCCTCGGCAAATTCCCGGTACTTGCAGCCGTCGCACGGCATCGTACCCTGCTGGCTTGACCCGTTCTGAACTGCCTGTACGCGCTCGTCCAGCAGTTGGAAGATCTCATCCTCGAAACCGAAATAGCTGCTAGACGCAAAACGCACTTGCGGGTATTGCAGGCGCAGGTGTTCAACCTGACGGCTGATACGCTCGATCAGCGTGCCGTTGAACAGGTAATAGGGCAGCACGGCAATCTGCATCATGCCGAGTTTCACCTGGCGTTGCACCACCGCCTCCAGACGCGGGAAAGTGATGCCGGTAAAAGCGATGTCCACCTGCTCATGATGCGTCTCTTCAAACAGCCATCGCGCAATCTTGGCCACCTCGCCATTGGCAGCGCGATCAGATGAACCTCGACCAAGAACAATTACACCCGTATTTTTTGGATCTGGCATATCCAGTGCGCTCATCGCCTTGTTCAGATTGCGCTTCAAGATTTTCAGGATACGATCATCCGCCCCAAGGTTCGGTACATACAGAAACTCGGTATTCGGATGACGCTCACGCGCCTTGGCAATATGCTCAGGTGCTTCCATCTTGACGTGACCTGCCGCGTTCAAAATCAACGGCACGACGATGACACGTGATGCGTTGAGTGCTGCGCGTTCAAGCCCGCCATCGAGCAGCACATCGGCGAACTCGATGAAGCACACTTCGATGCGCCACTGCGGCTGACGTTTGCGCCACAGTTCTGCGAATGCCTCGATCTCGCGGTTTCCTTCTGCGTTTCTCGATCCGTGGCCGATCAATAATATTGTTTCACTCAACTTGCGACTCCTTTTTGATTCCGCGACGAAAGCGGTGGGTAAATGTCTCATCATATAATTTTGATTTTTTCAATTCAGGCCAGTTACGTGCACCCAGCGCGGGGCTGACGATAATCATAGCCTGACTGTTGATCTTCTGTTCGCGGCACAACTGCCGTATGTCGGCCAGCGTGCCGCGGACGATTTTTTCCTCATCCGGCCAACTTGCCTTGTGCACCACCAGGATGGGCGAGTCGTTCTGCCAGCCCGCATCAAGCAATGACTTGATGACTTCTCCCATCAAAGTGATGGAAAGAAATATGCACAGTGTGCTGTGATGCGCCGCCAGATCGCGCAAGCTTTCGCCCTCCGGCATCGGCGTGCGGCCTTCCATGCGCGTCAGAATGACTGTCTGCGTCACCTCCGGCAAGGTCAGGCTCTCGCAAGCTGCCGCAGCGGAGGCCATCGCCGAGGATACGCCCGGCACCACGCCGACGGCGACCCCTGCGGCATCAAGCGGCTGCACCATTTCGATCAGCGCACCGTACAGCGTCGGATCTCCGGTCTGCAACCGCACCACAACTTCGTGCTTACCCGCCCGATCTATCAGCCAGGCGGTGATCTCTTCCAGTGCCATACTCTTGGAATCGACGATCTCGCACCCCGCCTTGGCCCAGCGCGTGGTCGCTTCTGCCACCAGCGAACCGGCATAAAGAATAGCTCCCGCACATGCAACAAGATCGCGCCCCTTGACCGTGATCAGATCAGTACCCCCCGGCCCTGCGCCGACAAACCAGACTTTACCCATGAATTACACTGACGCTCGCATGTCACAAATTCCGGCATTGATTGCGGAACTAGCTACTGCAAAAATGTGATTTATTTCCATATGAATAGAAGACTCCATTGATTACTTTTAAGGCTTGAACAAGCGTGCGACTGCTTCCGGGTTAGACGGGAAATAGTGGTGCAAATAGGTCGCATGCAGCCTTCCTAGACGGTAAGCGTGCTCCTCTTTGCTGCCTTCCCTCGTGCCAACCGTCGATGCTAGCGGCGCGACATTCGTTTCCATCTTCGAATAATGAAAGCTGTGACCGCGCAGTATTCCTTCCGGCAACGCAATGCTGTATAAGCCTAGATTGGCCATCCGCTTCTGCATCGTCGCCTGACCGGGCAGCAACCCCGTCATCACAGCACTGTTGCCTTCGCCGTCTGTCAGGCGATCCAGCAGATAAAGCATGCCGCCACATTCAGCGAGGATCGGTTTGCCATGCAAATGGTGTGCGCGAATGCTGTACTGCATCGACAGATTCCCGCTCAATTGCGCCAAATGAAGTTCGGGATAGCCGCCGGGCAAATACAGCGCATCCGCTTCCGGCATCGCAGTATCGTTCAGCGGCGAGAAAAATTCCAGCTGTGCACCCAATGAACACAAAGTATCCAGGTTGCCCTGATACAGAAAGGCAAACACGGTATCGCGCGCCACGGCGATTTTTACACCGGCTAGCAGTTCTGGAATGTACGGAAAGGCTTGCTCGGAAAATTCAACCGCTGCGGGCAAATCATCACTCACCAATTGCAGCGCATCCGCCGCATGGTCGATACGTGCCATCAGGTCCTCGATTTCTACCGCCTGCAACAAGCCCAGATGTCGCTCGGGCATGGCGACGTTCGCATCGCGCGGCATCCAACCAAGGAGAGGCAATTCGGGGGGCAAATATTCGCTCAGCATTTCGCAGTGGCGCGCACTGCCTACCCGATTGGCCAGCATCCCCGTGACTTTCACATCGCTGCGCAGGTTAGCCATACCCAGCGCCAGGGCGGCAAAAGTCTGAGCCATACCGCTGGCATTCAGCACGACGAGCACAGGCAGATTGAAAGCAGCAGCGACATCGGCGCTTGAAGGGTTGCCGTCGAACAAACCCATCACGCCCTCAACTAAAATCAGGTCAGACTGTTGTGCCGCCCGATACAACTGAGCGCGGCAATACGCCTCGCCGCACATCCACAGATCCAGCTGGTGCACCGGATGCCCCGAGGCTTGCTGCAAAATCATCGGATCGAGGAAATCCGGACCACACTTGAATACCTGCACACGCCGTCCACGCTTACGATGAAAGGCAGCGAGGGCTGCCGTAATAGTAGTTTTTCCCTGACCTGATGCAGGCGCAGCGATCAATAGCGCTGGGCAGCGCACACTCATAACTCCCCCCCTTTTTGCGCTTGTATTCCGGCACGGTAAGCGTGCTTGATGTCGCGCATCTCGGTGACAGAATATATTAGGGGTTTGCAATGCCATTTCCCGTTATTCAGTTATTGAATACACATAGAAAACGCTGTGAAAGGCGGTTATGGAAGAGGATGATTATCCAACGTTCATGCGCCACCCGCAGCATTTTCCGATCTGCGGAACCATTGAAAACAGTTCCTGACTCGAGGCCGGTATCCGGGCTCGCAAGTCTTGATCCGCCGCCTTCCCATGATTGCTCACAGTGGCACAATGACAAATCCACACTCGCTTACCGTTGCGGGGGCAGCACAGGTTCTTCACCTGTTTCCCGTTTAACCGGACGACGTTCGCCGTCCAGCACCTCAAGTTAATGCATGTTAACACACGCAGCCATGAACAATGCCACCTAAAGGCAAGGGATTTACAACCCCCTACGGGGGGCTTTATACATTAAACGTTAAGCAGCCTCCCATTCGTTTTTAAAGTCAAATAGTCAAACTTGATCCAACAAACCATGACCTTCTTCATTATTTTGAAACAGGGCTAATAGTTATGGGAAAACGCGTGGTATCGGCTAGCCAAAAAGCCCAACCTGAACGACACCTACATCATTTTTACGAACGTTTGTTGACTCACAGCCACGCTCCACCCCTCTCCGCGAGCGCTCTTTGAGTTCTAATTTTGTCGCTTATTCAAAAGCTTGAAACAGGTAACAGTCTAAACGCCTGATTGTTTTCCCGAGAGCCTGCTCGACAATCAACTCAACTCTATGTATAAAAGCATTTCAATCGTACCGTTACAGGCAAAACAAGAAGCCGGTGAAAACCCGGCGCGGTCGCGCCACTGTATTTGATCAGGCATGTCCGATCAAAAGCCAGACCTTGTCCTGCCATCCGTTATTAACCTTTCGGGACGCGAAATCCCAAGGAGTTGTCAGATGTTTTCTCAGCTAGCGCGTATTTTCAATGATTCAAATACCGAGGTCAGAGGCAAGCTGTTCGGAATTTATGGCGTACTTATCGCCATGAATGTTCTCGCATGGGCCTGGGCGCTGGTGGCGTTTCGTCATTACCCTCTGCTGCTTGGCACAGCCTTGCTGGCTTACAGTTTTGGCTTACGCCATGCCGTGGATGCCGATCACATAGCCGCCATCGACAACGTTACACGCAAACTGATGCAGGAAAAAAAACGCCCTGTCACACTAGGTTTCTTTTTTTCGCTTGGTCACTCAAGCATCGTCGCGCTTGCCTCTCTCGTTATATCGATTGCTACGTCCGCAATGAGCGGACGTTTCGACCACTTAAAGGCAATTGGCGGTGTCGTCAGCACCTCTGTTTCAGCTCTTTTCCTGTTTGTCATCGCGCTCATGAATCTGATCATACTGAAGTCGATTTGTCAGGCGTGGCAAAAAATCAAGAACGGTGCCGATTATGTTGATGATGATTTCGACATGCTGCTGGCTAATCGAGGTTTTCTGGCACGCCTATTTAAACCGCTGTTCCGCATGGTCACCCGTAGCTGGCACATGTTTCCGCTGGGATTCCTGTTCGGCCTTGGCTTCGATACCGCAACCGAAATAGGCTTGCTCGGCATATCGGCAACCCAAGCATCGGAAGGCCTCTCCCCGTGGTCAATCATGATTTTCCCGCTACTGTTCAGCGCTGGCATGTCCCTTGTCGACACACTGGATGGCCATTTGATGCTCGGCGCATACGGATGGGCTTACCTGAAGCCTATCCGCAAAATTTACTACAACATGACCATGACTCTAGTGTCGGTCATTATTGCAATTGTCATTGGCAGCATCGAAGCGCTTGGCCTGATCGCAGGCAAGCTGAATCTGAAAGGTACAGTCTGGAATGCAGTGGGAGCCATGAACCATAATTTCGGCATACTGGGTTATTTCATCATAGGCATATTTGCACTGTGCTGGGCTGCGTCAGTATTCATCTACCGCATAAAACGCCTCGATGAACTTGAAGTCATCCGCAAATAACTCACGTGATTGTGCACGCACCAACCACTGAAATTCTGAGCAATTGTGTACTTCCAGCATTACGATTGAAAATGACTTTTTTACCGCACTGTTCCCAGATAGGAAGCAGGTTGCGAATCGCTATCTTGCGTGCTTGGAATTTTTTACAAGCAGGAATAATTTTCCTGGTAATTACGTCATAGTAAGCGGCTACAATGTAACATGCTGGTACGCCAAGGAGTTGCTACTATTGGCAGTATAATTTTCGCTCGCGGCCTGATCTGACAAGGGAGCATGCTGCAACCATAAAGTCTCACTCTGGAAGTCATGCGATCATGCTCCGTCGCTGTGCGAAGGAAATGATATCTGATACGAAAATCGTTCCAGTCTAAAAGGCATATCAGTGTAACTTTAAAA
>JAJXTL010000031.1 GCA_021783855.1 Pseudomonadota bacterium | reverse complement strand
ATCCAGCCGTCTTTAGCAATGATGCCCGCGTTTTCGACGCGCAGTCCTGCGCTGTTGGGTTCGCGACCCTGAGCATAGAGTACGGCATCGGTGCGTATCTGTTTTCCGCTCTCCAGCAGGGTCAATGTTGAATTTTCTTCGCGGCGAATTTGGGCGACGCGTTCTTTCATGTGTAATTTAACGCCCATATTCAGGAAGCTGTCGGCCAGCACGCCGACCACGTCTTCACTCAGGTAGTCGAGCAATTGTTCATGACTGTCCACTACGCTGACCTGAACACCCAGCGCGGCAAAGATCGAGACGAATTCGCAACCGATCACACCGCCGCCTATCACCAGCAGGCTTTCCGGCAGGTGGCGCAGATTGAGGATGGAGGTGGAGTCCAGCACGGTCTTCTTGTCGAACGGAATGTTGGAGGGGCGGCGAGGACGGGAACCTGTGGCAAGCACGATCACATCCGCAGAAATCCGGCGCGTGTTGCCGGCTGTATCTGCGACTTGGATGGTGTGAGCATCGATAAACGACGCCTCCCCCGGCATCAGTGCGACACCTGAATTTAGCAAACGTTGGAGAATGACCGATTCCTGCTGGGCGATGACCCCTTCCTTGCGCCGCACCGCATCGGCAAGCAGGCCATGTCGACTGCGCTCGGGCGTGAGTGCCTGACGCATGCCGCCTGTGCGGGTCATCAGGTAGGCGACCTCGCGCATCGCCTTGCTGGGTGTCGTACCGGTTTGCAGTCCCGCGCCGCCTATCCTGGGTTTGCGTTCGATGATCGCACAGCGTTTGCCCATGCGCGCCGCCTGCCACGCTGCATGCTGTCCGGCGGGTCCGGTGCCGATGATGAGTATGTCGTAATTCATGCAAAGGCCCTTGTTAATGTGAAACTCGCGTAGCGATACGTTTGTCCCCTCGCCCTCCGGGAGAGGGTTTGGGTGAGGGGAACAGGTATTGCAGTTTCATTATTCGGGGTGGTTGCTGCCATGCCCGTTAGGTACGATAAATTATTTGATGCGCATGCCGGGCTGAGCGCCGTCATCCGGCGACAGGACAAACAAGCCGGGTGTTTCGCCGGATGCCGCCAGTACCATGCCTTCGCTCATGCCGAACTTCATCTTGCGGGGAGCCAGATTGGCGACCATCACCGTCATGCGCCCCTTGAGTTTTTCCGGATCGTACGCTGATTTGATGCCGGCGAATACCGTGCGGGGTTGTTCCTCGCCGATGTCCAGCGTCAGTTTCAGCAGTTTTTCAGCACCCTCGACTTGCTCGGCATTGACGATTTTCGCGACGCGCAGATCGATCTTGGAAAAATCCTCGATGCTGATGAATTTCCCCTCTTCCTTCGGGAGATGTGGCAGGGGTGAGGACACATTCCCCTCGCCCTTCTGGAGAGGGGTTAGGGGTGAGTGAACTGATGTTGAAATGACATTTCGGGCATTAAGTTCATCCCATATTTTTTCAAGCACAGCTTCGGTTTCAGCCAACATTTCGTTATTCCAGAAACGCAGCACATCTATGCCTTTGCCTTTCAGAAAAGCGGTTCGAGCTTCATCTTTGACTATCGTCTCGGTATGTTGACCGCCGTCGAGTTCGACTGCAAGATTGGCTTCATGGCAATAGAAATCCAGCACGTAAGGCCCAACAGGATGCTGGCGGCGAAATTTAGCCCCACCCAGTTGTCTGTCTCTGAGTAACGCCCACATCAACGATTCGGTTTCGGATTGTTCAGCGCGCAGTTTTCTTGCGAATTCCCTGATAGATTCCGGCATGGAAATCTTGTGTGTTCCCTCACCCCCTGCCCCTCTCCCGGCGGGCGAGGGGAGTGAGTCGGTAGATGTTGTATTGTGTTGCTGCGCTTCCGCATGGCGAGCGGGCGAATGCGTATCCGCTGCGGGTGCAGGGGCAAGGGAGGCCTGATTGGCGGCAACCATTTTTTCGATCAATTTGGGATCGAGGCGGGTCATCAGGTGTTTGTATTCGTTGATTTGATGCCCAGCGGGCAATGCGGAATGCGCATCATCCCACTTTAGCGGCGGAATATTTAAGAATGCCTCTACATCCTTAGCAAGTTCCGGTAATACGGGTTTGAGTAATATCGTTAACCAACGGAACATATTTAACGCCAGCGTACAAACTTGTTGCAACTCAACTTCTTTTCCTGTTTCTTTGGCTATTGTCCAAGGTTTGTGCTGATCAACAAACTGATTGGCATAGTCTGCAAATGCCATAATTTCCCGTAAGGCCTTTGCGAAATCTCTTTTTTCATATGCGTCTGCAATCCTGCCAACTTGCGAAGCATCCAACTTGTAAAATCCTGAATCTGCTTGCAATTGTCCGGATGTCAGTGTGTCTTCGTGTGTATTGGCAAGCTGACCGCCAAATCGCTTGTTGATAAACCCTGCGCAACGACTGGCGATGTTGATGTATTTGCCGATCAGATCCGAATTCACCTTGGCGACGAAATCTTCCAGATTCAGATCCAGATCCTCCATGGTGCCGTTGATCTTGGCGGCATAGTAGTAGCGCAGGTATTCGGTGTTTTTGATGTGCTCGACGTAGCTGCGTGCGGTGATGAAGGTGCCGCGCGACTTGCTCATCTTTTCATTGTTCACGGTCAGAAAGCCGTGCGCGAATAATTTGGTCGGCGTGCGGAAACCCGCGTGTTCCAGCATTGCCGGCCAGAACAGCGCGTGGAAATACAGGATATCCTTGCCGATGAAATGATACAGCTCTGTGGTGGAACCCGGCTTCCAGTATTCGTCAAAGTCAAGGGTTGTTCCCTCACCCCCTGACCCTCTCCCGGAGGGAGAGGGGGGTGCGTGCTCCCTCTCCCTCCGGGAGAGGGTTGGGGTGAGGGAGGTTTTATTGCACAGTTGCTTGAAGCTGCCCATGTAGCCGACCGGCGCGTCCAGCCAGACGTAAAAATACTTGCCCGGCGCGTCGGGTATCTCGAAGCCGAAATAGGGGGCGTCGCGCGAGATGTCCCAGTCGGACAGCTTGTTTTCCCCTTCCGCCCCCAGCCACTCCTGCATCTTGTTGGCAGCCTCCGATTGCAGCGAGCCGCTTCGGGTCCATACTCTTAAAAACTGCTGGCAGGTGTCGGCGGAGAGCTTGAAAAAATAATGGTCGGAATGGCGCATTTCGGGCGCGGCACCCGATACGGCTGAATACGGGTTGATCAACTCGGTAGGGGCATACGCTGCGCCGCACACCTCGCAGTTGTCGCCGTACTGATCCTTTGCATGACACTTCGGGCATTCGCCCTTGATGAAGCGATCCGGCAGGAACATGTTTTTGACCGGGTCGTAATACTGCTCGATGGAGCGCACCTCGATCAGGCCGGCGGCTTTGAGCTTGCGGTAGATATCCTGTGCAAAATCGCGTGTCTCGTTCGAGTTGGTCGAGCCGTAATGATCGAACTCGACGTGAAAGGCCGCGAAATCGTCGTAATGTTCCTGCCATACGCGCGCAATCAGCTGTTCAGGCGTGATGCCTTCGGCTTCTGCGCGCAGCATGATGGGCGTGCCGTGCGTGTCATCGGCGCAGACGTAATGCACCTCGTGGCCGCGCATTTTCTGGAAGCGTACCCAGATGTCGGTCTGGATGTATTCGACCAGATGACCCAGGTGGATGCTGCCGTTGGCGTAGGGGAGTGCGGAGGTGACGAGGATTTTTCGCGTGGTCATGAAAACGTGCCGGATTCTGAAAGTGCGGTCATTTTAGCAAATTGCGCGTGCAGGGTGCGAATTGGTTAGAATTGCACCCTTGTGCTTTTTACGACCCGCGCGGAAATTGTGGCACAGAATACTTAAGGAACCGCTGAACAAATCACCCGTTCGCCCTGAGCATGTCGAAATGTTGACGTAACAATATGATTATTAATGATTTAATCAGGTCGTGGCTCGACAGGCTCACCACGAACGAATAAATCAGCGGTTCCTTAGTAGTTTCACCCGTAGTTTTATCAATGACAAAGCCGGAGTTGATTCGCAAGTGAAAAAAACTGATAAATCCATTATGTGGCGTTCGACCAAGGGAGAGGTCATCGCCTGCACGGAAAAGAACAAGGTGATGCGTGAGAATCTCGAAGAAATCCGCCAGGTTTGCCAGGATGCGCTGGATGACGCAGTGCTGATGGGCTGCGATGAGCAACAGTTTCGCGGCGTGCTGATTGAGCTGATCGCAGGTCTGGACACGACTTTTGAGCCCCAGGAATAGCAGTTTGCCAAAAACCCTGTAAAAACCAGCTTGTAACGATAGATAAATCTGCGACAATCCGCTTTTGTAATTCTCCACTTACTGTTATTTCCACTGGGAGTTGTTCATGAACAACGTTTTAGTTTCGGCATTGCCGAAGACAATGCCTCACTGAACCCTCTTTTTCTTTTCGCTTTTTAAATCGGCGAGTATTTAATATTTATTTCTCGTTGGGAGTTTATACATGAAATTCAGGTTTAGTTTCGGCTTCGCCTTCACTGAAGTGGTGTACGCAGGCATTTTGCCAAAAGGCAAAAGCTCGCAAACTCTGCGCTTATCGCGTCCGTCGAACTATAATCAATCTTTGTTTTGTTGCTCGCGTTCAAGGAGTTGTTCATGAAGTTTCGTTTTCCAATCGTCATCATTGACGAAGATTTCCGTTCCGAGAATGCCAGCGGTCTGGGCATACGCGCGCTGGCCGCCGCCCTTGAAAAAGAAGGCATGGAGGTGCTGGGCGTGACCAGCTATGGCGATCTGACCTCGTTCGCGCAGCAACAAAGCCGCGCTTCAGCGTTTCTGCTGTCGATTGACGATGAGGAGTTCGGCGGTGGCAGCAAGGAGGAAACCGAAGTTGCACTCAAGAGTCTGCGTGCATTTGTCGAAGAAATTCGCTTCAAAAACGCCGACATCCCGATCTATCTGTATGGCGAAACGCGTACTTCGCGTCATATTCCGAACGATGTGTTGCGCGAATTGCACGGCTTCATTCACATGCACGAGGATACGCCGGAGTTCGTGGCGCGCCACATAATCCGCGAAGCCAGGTCTTATCTGGATTCGCTGGCGCCGCCTTTTTTCCGCGCACTGTTGCATTACGCGCAGGACGGTTCCTATTCCTGGCATTGTCCGGGACACTCCGGCGGTGTGGCGTTTTTGAAGTCACCGGTCGGGCAAATGTTCCATCAGTTTTTCGGCGAGAACATGCTGCGCGCCGACGTATGCAACGCGGTGGACGAGCTGGGTCAGTTGCTCGATCACACGGGGCCGGTGGCCGCATCCGAGCGCAATGCTGCAAGGATTTTCAACGCAGATCATCTGTTCTTTGTCACCAACGGGACTTCAACCTCAAACAAGATCGTCTGGCACTCGATGGTGGCGCCTGACGACATCGTGGTGGTCGATCGCAACTGCCACAAGTCCATTCTGCACTCGATCATGATGACAGGCGCTGTGCCGGTGTTTCTGACGCCGACGCGCAACCATTACGGCATCATCGGACCGATACCGAAATCCGAGTTCGATCCTGAAAGTATCCAGCGCAAAATAGACGCGAATCCGTTTATCAAAGACAAGACCAAGAAGCCGCGCATTCTGACCATCACGCAGAGCACTTACGATGGCATTGTTTATAACGTCGAAATGCTCAAAGCGATGCTGGACGGGCGCATCGATGCGCTGCATTTCGATGAGGCCTGGTTGCCTCATGCGGCGTTTCACGATTTTTACAAGGATATGCATGCCATCGGGCAGAACAGGCCGCTCGCCCGCGAGTCGATGATCTTCGCCACGCAGTCCACCCACAAGCTGCTGGCGGGGCTCTCGCAGGCGTCACAGATTTTGGTGCGCGAACCGGAAAACCGCAAACTGAACAAATATATCTTCAATGAGGCCTATCTGATGCACACCTCCACCAGTCCGCAGTACGCGATTATCGCCTCGTGCGACGTGGCGGCGGCGATGATGGAGGCGCCGGGCGGCCCCGCGCTGGTCGAAGAGTCGATTGCCGAAGCGCTGGATTTCCGTCGCGCCATGCGCAAGGTGGATGAGGAATTCGGTCTGGACTGGTGGTTCAAGGTGTGGGGGCCGGACGTGATAGCCGAGGAAGGCGTCGGATCGCGCGAAGACTGGGTGCTCAAACCTTCCGACAAATGGCATGGCTTCGGCGATCTGGCCGAAGGCTTCAACATGCTCGATCCGATCAAGGCGACCATTATCACGCCGGGGCTGGATGTGGATGGTGATTTTGCTGACAACGGTATCCCCGCTTCGATGGTGACCAAGTATCTGGCAGAGCACGGCGTGATCGTGGAGAAATGCGGGCTTTATTCTTTCTTCATCATGTTCACCATCGGTATCACCAAGGGGCGCTGGAACACCCTGCTGACCGGGTTGCAGCAGTTCAAGGATGATTACGACAAGAACCAGCCGCTCTGGCGCATTCTGCCTGAGTTTGCGGCCAAGCATCCGCGCTATGAGCGCGTCGGGTTGCGCGATCTTTGTCAACAGATACACGATGCCTACAAGTTGCATAACGTCGCGCGCATGACGACCGAAATGTATCTGTCAGACATGCAGCCTGCGATGAAACCGTCCGATGCGTTTGCCAAAATGGCGCATGAAGAGCTGGACAGGGTGGAAATCGACGATCTGGAAGGGCGCGTTACCGCTGTGCTGCTGACGCCTTATCCGCCGGGCATCCCGCTGTTGATCCCGGGAGAGATATTCAACAAGACCATCGTCGATTATCTGAAATTCGCCCGTGATTTCAGCCAGAAGTTGCCCGGTTTCGAGACCGATATTCACGGCCTGGTCACCGAGGAAGTGGATGGCGTGAAACGCTATTTTGTGGATTGCGTGAGATAGGATTGAGGAGTGAGACCGCAATGCCGCAGGGGCATTCCCACGGAGCTACGGAGTTAAATCTCCTGCTCCTGAATGAAGGGTCTTCCCCGCACAACTAAGGGGCAAAGCCCCAAGTTGTTGCGTGAAGGGATGTGGATTGAGCCTGAAAATTCAATTGTGTTTTGTGGTTTTTTCGCTCACTCCTCAATCCTTGATTCACAATCCTGCATTTAATGCTTGATGAGCTTTGTAAATGGGAGTATAAAGCTGACTTTAGGTGTTTGATTCAAAGTCTCTGCAGTACTGGTTTTACCATGTGCAATCTTCGATCAAATAGTTTCGCGGGAGTTTTTCCCGTTTTTTAAAAAGGAAGTAGTCACATGGCAACTGGTACAGTTAAGTGGTTCAACGATGCAAAGGGTTTTGGTTTTGTTACTCCTGATGATGGCAGCGAAGATTTGTTCGCGCACTTCTCAGCGATCAACATGAACGGTTTCAAGACCCTTCAAGAAGGTCAAAAAGTAAGTTTTGAAGTTACGCAAGGCCCAAAAGGCAAGCAAGCTTCCAACATCCAGGCTGCTTAATCGCTGCTTGAGTTGTTAAAAAAAGCCCGACACTGTCGGGCTTTTTTGTTAACCGGGTTTATTTTATTTCCTTTTGCAGAAGGAAATCGGCAAACTGCCTATCCAGCCCGCGTATATGTGAAAACAGCCATTCCTTGAGCGATTGCAAAACCAGCAGCTCACCCCCGCAGTTGAATTTTTCCTTCAGATAATCAAGCTCTCTGAGCAGGCGTTGATGTTCAAGTTTGTGCACGCCGTGATCAACATAGCCATATCTATCCATGAGGCTTTCTTCGTCTGTGAAATGGGCGCGTATGTGTGCAGCAAAATCATCGAACAACCGGGCAATATCTTCTGTTGGAGCATCGTTTATAACGGCGTTATTTAATGTGTTCAGCAGGTCTGTCAGAGACAAATGCTGCTGATCCATTTCCGGTACGCCAAGCAATAGCGCTGCATCAAAAGCAATCCAGGGCGGCATATTCGCCTGCGTTTGCTTTTTGGCAAATGTATGGATATTTTTGCCGCCAGCCTTGCTTTCGTACATTGCATTGTCAGCAGCGCTCATTAGCCGGTCAATCTCTGCCGCATCATCCGGATAGATGGCTATTCCCATGCTGACGCCGACACCGCATTCGCTTCCATCCTGCAGCACGATCGGTTTGTTGATATTGTGTATGATTTTTTCAGCAATCAGGGTTGCATCGGAAAGTTGCTCAATGCCGCCCAGAACAATGGCAAATTCGTCTCCGCCAAAACGTGAAACGGTATCAATATCGCGAACGCAGGCCAGCAAACGCTTCGCCGTCATTTTTAACACTTCGTCGCCGGCTTCATGTCCATAACTGTCGTTGATGGATTTAAATCCGTCGAGATCCAGAAAGAACAGTGCGAGACGCTCCTGTTTACGCCTTGCCTGGGATACGGCCTGTGAGAGGCGATCATAAAACAGCTCGCGGCTGGGTAGCCGGGTCAGTCGGTCGTGGTAAGCCAGAAAGTTGACTTTTTCTTCCAGCGCCTTGCGCTGGGTTATATCGGAGAAAATTCCAACATGGTAAATATGCCCTTTTTGGCCGGTAACTGTGGTGATGGTTAACCATTCCGGGTATATCTCGCCATTCTTGCGGCGGTTCCATATCTCGCCTTGCCAGTATTTGTCGCGTTCCAGTGTTTCCAGCATGCTGCGATAGAATTCTTTTCCTTGCCGACCGGAATGGAGTATTGCCGGGGTTTTGCCTATCACCTCTGTACTGGTGTAGCCCGTCATGGTTGTGAATGCATGATTGGCCCTGAGAATGTTGTGGCGAACGTCCGTCACGATCACACCTTCCTGAGCGTCGAACGTTGCAGCGGCAATTGCAAGATCATCCTTTTGCTGTTCAAGCTTGAACTGTTGCGCCTTCATTGGATTGAAAACCAGAAATTGCAGGGCTGGTGCGACGATAACGATCAGGCAAACGGGGTCCAGAAGTTCCCAGAAAAAAAGTGGGACTTCATGGCCAAACAGAGGCTTAAAAATGCCCTTAATGAGCGACATGATCAGCAGCTCACCTCCCAGCACGACGGCAGCCACCGTGGTCACTGTGGCAAGAGGGAGGTTGTATATTTTGATATGGTTAAAATTCATTGCGCGTTGTCGTTTTGATGCGGTGATAGGTAACGAAGTGATATTCAAGGACTTGTGGTGTTTGTTGGTGCCGTACTTCGCGGAATGTTTCCAGCCATTCCGACTTGTCAAATTCGGGAAACCAGGCATCGCCTTCCACATCCTGCTGAATCTCGGTGACATACAGCGTATCTGCGTATGGCATGGCCTGTGTGTAAATTTGCGCACCACCAACGATATAAATTCGTGCGTCATTCGCACAGGCTGCAAGTGCATCGGGCAGCGAATGCGCGATCAGGC
This sequence comes from Pseudomonadota bacterium, assembly GCA_021783855.1. The sequence goes on along the minus strand of JAJXTL010000031.1, from coordinate 16,186 downwards.
AGCCTCCAATTTTTAATTCGGGGTCGCGCGTCACCACCACCGTGGTGCGCCCCGGAAGAGGGCGGCCGATGGAATCATACGTCTTGCGACCCATGATCAGCGAATGTCCCATGGTAAGCTGCTTGAAATGTTTCAGGTCTTCCGGGCAGCGCCACGGCAGCGTGTTGTTCACGCCGATGACGCGGTTCTTCGCCATGGCTACCAGGATCGAGGAGCGAGGAGTGGAGGATTGCGCTTCAAGTGCGGAGGTTTGAAGGTCGAGAATGGGGGGAGTCATGGAGATTCAGGTTGGTCTGTGAGAGATTTTTTGAGGCCGGTGAGCATTTTGCTGGTTTTGTTTGTTTTTCCAAAGATGTTGAGCTAGCGCCGGGAAAATTTAACCTCAATGCAATTTGAATCCGGGTCGTTGCATCAGCGAACCGTGCATTATAAACAAATGATTAAGATAGGTGGCAGTCTATTTCTGACTCTGCCATTCGGTAATGTTTGAGGGGGTAGAAGCTGCGACTCACCTGTCGGGAAGGGGGCGGTGATTTTGTAAGCCTCAGTTGCCAGTTTCAGCGTCATTAGCGGACAATCAGTTCGCTATTTTCATCCCGCTCGCGCCTCAATCCTCAATCCTCAATCCTCAATCCTCAATCCTGACTTTATACTGCCACCGGCGCTTTAATGGCCGGATGCGGATCGTAGCCTTCGAGAGTGAAATCTTCGAATTTGAAGCTGAAGATGTCTTTAACATCCGGGTTGATTTTCATGATTGGCAGCGGATGAGGGGCGCGCGACAGTTGCAACTGTGTCTGTTTCAGATGATTCAGGTACAGATGCGCATCGCCGAAGGTGTGCACGAAGTCGCCGGGTTCAAGGTCGCATACCTGCGCCATCATCATCGTCAGCAGGGCGTAGGAGGCGATATTGAACGGCACGCCCAGGAAAATATCGGCGCTGCGCTGGTAGAGCTGGCAGGACAGCTTGCCATCTGATACGTAAAACTGAAAAAATGCGTGGCAGGGCGCGAGCGCCATCTGGTCCAGTTCGCCGACATTCCAGGCCGAAACGATGATACGTCGCGAGTCAGGATTGTTTTTGAGCTGATCGACGGCGATCCTGATCTGGTCGATCACCCGTCCGTCGACCGTTTCCCACGAACGCCACTGTTTGCCGTAGACGGGGCCCAGGTCGCCGTTTTCATCCGCCCATTCATCCCAGATTTTGACGCCATTTTCTTTGAGGTAACGGATATTGGTATCGCCCTGCAAGAACCACAGCAATTCATGGATGATGGATTTCATGTGGCACTTCTTGGTGGTGACCAGCGGGAAACCTTGCGAGAGGTCGAAGCGCATCTGGTAGCCGAATACGCTGATTGTACCGGTGCCGGTACGATCCGATTTTTTTGTGCCATGTTCCAGCACATGCTGCATAAGATTGAGATAAGTTTGCATGGTGGCCCGTATAATCGCGACTCTATAAAATCGTCATTGGTAAAACAACTAGCCATTCGACTAAGCCAGCAAGCTGGCAAGTCGCTGGTTATCCCGCGAAAGAGGAAATCCAGTCGTTAGAATTGCTGGGTTCAGGGAAGAATCCGAGATGATAAGTTAATTTAAGAGGACGTAATGTTAGCACAGCTCACCGTTTTACCGGCCCTGCCAAACAATCTGATTGTGTCGTATCTGCTGGTGATCTGCCCCAAGGCTAAGACGCTGCCGGCAGACATGCCGCATGCCGGTCTGCTCAAGGCCGTGCTGTCGCGGCGCGACATGAAAGTATCCGAGCTTGCGAAAACGCCGCTTGCTGCAACGAGTCCGGACGGCAGCCTGATCGCCTGGGTCATGCTCGATTTTGAAAAAAGCACTTTTGATTTGCAGGTTAAGCTGCGCGAAGCACTGCACTTGCTGCAGGACGAGCACCCCAAGGATATCGCGATCGCTGTGCTGGGTGACGAGGCGCAAAGGCGGCGCTCGGCGGAACTGGCGGTGTATGTGGCCTGGGTGAACGGTGCGCTTTTGCCGGTGCACAAGAAGAAAGATGAGAACAAACCGCTGAAAAATATCGCGCTGTATGGCGTGCAGGGCGAAAAATTATTTGCTGCCATTAAGGCGCAGGCGGAAGGCAATCTGTTGTGCCGCAGCCTCACGGTATTGCCGCCGAACGAGCTGACGCCCGCGCTGTATCGTAAGCGCATACAGAAACTTGCGCAGACGCATGGCTGGGCATATGCCGAATTCGACATGAAGGAGCTGCGCAAGATGGGGGCGGGCGCCTTTGTGGCGGTGGCGCAGGGCAGCGAAGACGATGATGCGGCGATCGTGCATCTCACCTATCAGCACCCGAAGGCAAAGAAAACCGTGGCGCTGGTCGGCAAGGGCATCTGCTTCGATACCGGCGGACATAACCTGAAACCCTCGCGCTACATGCATAACATGCACGAGGACATGAACGGGTCGGCGGTGGCGCTGGGCATCCTGCTGGGCGCAACGCTGCAAAAGCTGCCGGTCAACATCGACTGCTGGCTGGCGATCGCGCAGAACCATATCAGTCCGAAAGCTTACAAGCAGAATGATATCGTCAAGGCGCTCAACGGCACGACGATCGAAATCATACACACCGATGCGGAAGGTCGTATGGTGCTGGCCGATACGTTAACGCTGGCGTCCCGCGAAAAGCCTGATTTGATGATCGACTTTGCCACGCTCACCGGCAGCATGGAAGAGGCGCTGGGCCATCGTTATTCGGGCGTGCTGGGTAACCGCGATGAACTGCTCGCGCGTGCGGTCAATGCGGGGCAGCTGACGGGCGAACGTCTGTGTGCGTTTCCGATGGATGAGGACTATGAGGAGGAGCTGGAGTCTGATTTTGCGGATATCAAGCAATGCTCGCTGGAGGGGGATGCCGACCATATTCTGGCGACGCGCTTTCTGAAACGCTTTGTCGAGCACGATACGTCCTGGCTGCATGTCGATCTGTCTGCCAGTCGCTGCGAGGATGGTCTGGGCGGCGTTGCTACCGATGTGACGGGCTTCGGTGTGGCGTGGGGACTGCAAATGGTGAGTGGAGAGTAGTCACTCGTAAATCGTAAGTGGGGGTTATTACTCACCACTTACGATTTACCGTAACCTGGTTTTAGCCGTGTGTCGGGCCGTGATGCGCAGAAAGTTTGATTGTCGTGTTTTGCTCATTCAATCTTTCTTCCTTGTTCAGCCAGGGCGTCGAGAGTGCGCGAGGGCCGTGATCGAGCGGCAATACTACCGTTTGATTTGCGCCGTTTTGCGCTTCCTGCGATGCCGCCTGATGTTCGGCATCATGGATGACTTGCCAGTCAGGACCGGCTATTGCAGGCAACGCAATAAACGCCGAGATGATGCCTGCAGCGATGAAATAACTCTTATTCATAAAATATCCTCAATGCATCAAAAATAACAGCCAGTCAGGCAAAACCTGAGCAAAGGCAACTGGCATTAAGAGTTGGAGTATTCAGAAAAGTTCAAAGATATTTAAGGAAACGCTAATTTATCAGCATCTTCATAAAAATCGGCTGGGATGAAAACGCATCCGGTCGGCTGACGGCTTGAGTTTTTTCAGTTTGTTGGGGCTTACAAGTTGGTCGATGCGATTGCAATGATCCAGTAGCGTGAGAATTTCCCCAGTGCCATGAACAGTGCGGCTTGCCACCAGTTCAGGCGCAACCACCCGGCGGCCAGACACAGCGCATCGCCGATCAGCGGTGCCCAGGCGAACAGCAATGCCGGAGTGCCATAGCGACGCAGCTTTTCCACATGTTTGAGTTGTTGGGTCTGTGGCAGCAACCATCCCATGCCGAAGCTGACCATGCCGCCCATCGTGTTGCCTAACGTTGCGACGCCGAGCGACAACCACAGCGTATCAGGGTATTTTTTTATTACGGCGAACAGTACTGCCTCGGAGCCGCCGGGCAACAAAGTGGCGGCAAGGAAGCTGCTGGCGAACAGTGAATAGAGGCTGGCGGTTTCGGTCATACAAATTTCTCTCGCTCCCACGCGCTGTATTATCTCTCGCTCCCACGCGCTGCGTGGGAGCGTTATTCTGGCGCGGCGCGCTGCTGTTATGTTCCCACGCAGCGCGTGGGAACAAGGTGGCTATTTGATCGCCGAAAACACTTTTTGTGCCAAAGATCCGGCAGCCTGCATGGGGTTGGCGCGTATGGCCTTTTCCTGTTCAGCCATCATCAAGAACAGTCCATCCATGGCTTTTCGGGTGATGTAGTCTTCCAGATTGGCGTCCTTTTGATCTACCATGCCCAGCGCCACGCCACGGCCTGCGAACTGGTCGTATTGTTCAGCCAGTTTTACCTTCTGCATGGCTGTTACCACGATGGGTTTGAATTTTGCCGACAACGCCGTCTCGGTGTTTTTGCGGAAGTATTGCGTGGCCGCATCGTTATCTCCCAGCAAAATATTCCTGGCATCCGACACGCTCATGTTTTTCACCGCAGCGACCAGCAGCGTTTTGGCCTCCGGCACGGCGGCCTCAGCTGCGCGGTTCATCGAAGTTGTCAGGTCGTCGGCATATTTTCCCATGCCGACACTCCGCATCAGACCGGCGGCTTTTTGCAGGCTGTCCGGCAAAGGGATGCGCACCTTGTCATTGCCGAGAAAACCGTTTTCGCGCGCCAGACTTGCCACGGCGGTTTCCGCGCCCTGGGTCAGCGCCTGCTTCAGGCTGCCTACCTGATCCTTGTTGCTGAAAGTCGATAGCGCGGACGGATTGGCAGTGTTGGCGGGTGTCATGTTTTGCGCGCCTGCTCTGCCCAGGTTGCCCAGCTGATTCCTGAATCCACCCAGATCGAATGCCTGGGCGGATGTGGCGAGCAGAGCGAGAAAAACGAAAGATAAATTATGAAGCTTCATATAAACCCCGGACTTGTAGTGTTGTAAACTGCCTCATTAATCCTCAATCCTTCACGCAACAACTTGGGGCTTAGCCCCTTAGTTGTGCGGGGAAGACCCTTCATTCAGGAGCAGGAGATTTAACTCCGTTGCTCCGTGGGAATGCCCCTGCGGCATTGCGGTCTCAATCCTATCTTTTTCTTGGCGGCAAAAGGTCGGTGATGGTGCCTTCCGCCATCTCGGCAGCGAAACACAGCGTCTCCGATAGTGTCGGGTGCGGATGGATGGTCAGACCGATGTCTTCCATGTCCGCGCCCATCTCCAGCGCCAGTACGGCCTCGGCGATCAGTTCTCCCGCATTCACGCCGACGATGCCGGCGCCCAGTATGCGGCGCGTCTTGGGATCGAGCAGTACCTTGGTCATGCCTTCCTCGCGGCCGATCGAGAGTGCGCGTCCCGATGCCGCCCAGGGGAATGCGCCTTTCTCAAATGCGATGCCCTGCGCTTTTGCCTGTGTCTCGGTCAGCCCCATCCATGCGATTTCCGGGTCGGTATAGGCGACGGACGGGATGGTCAGCGGCTCAAAAAACGCCTTGTGACCGGCGATGTTCTCTGCCGCAACCTTGCCTTCGTGCACCGCCTTGTGCGCGAGCATCGGGTCGCCGACGATGTCGCCGATGGCATAGATGTGCGGCACGTTGGTGCGCTGCTGTTTGTCCACCGGGATGAAGCCTCGTTCATTGACGATCAGACCTGCCGCTTCCGCGTTTATCTCGCGTCCGTTCGGACGACGGCCCACCGCCATCAGCACGCGGTCGTACAGTTGCGGCTCGGGCGCCTGTTCGCCTTCGAAAGTGACAAGCAAGCCCTCCGGCAGCGACTCGATTTTGGTGACTTTGGTTTTAAGATAAATCGCCTCGTAGCGTTTTGCGATGCGGCTGTGCAAGGGTTTGACCATATCCTTGTCGGCGCCCGGTATCAGTTGATCCATCAGCTCGACCACGGAAATTTTCGAGCCCAGCGCATCGTAAACGGTGGCCATTTCAAGGCCTATGATGCCGCCGCCCAGAATCAACAGGCGCTTTGGTATATCCTTTAAAGCCAACGCGCCTGTGGAATCGATGATGCGCGCATCTTCATAGGGGAAGCCGGGGATGCGCGCCACGCTGGAGCCGGCGGCGATGATGGCGTGATCGAAGCTGATTATCTTTTCACCTTCGGCCGTTTGCACCGAAATCGAATTGCTGGATGCGAATTTAGCGATGCCCTGTACGACTTGTACTTTGCGTTGTTTGGCCAGTTGCCCCAATCCGCCGGTGAGCTTATTGACGACGCTTTCTTTCCAGGTGCGGATTTTGTCGATGTCGATGGCGGGCTTGCCAAAAGTCACGCCGAGATGCGAGACTTCTTCAGCCTCGCTGATGACTTTTGCGACATGCAGCAATGCCTTGGACGGGATGCAGCCTACATTCAGACATACGCCGCCCAGACTTGCGTGCTTCTCGATCATCACGACCTGTTTGCCAAGATCCGCCGCGCGAAATGCAGCAGTATAGCCGCCGGGGCCTGCTCCCAGTACGACGACGTCAGCATGTAGCGAGGATTGAGTGGCAGAAGATTGAGGATTGAGGACTGAGGATTGGGCGGAAACCGAGGATTGAGGATCGAGGATCGGGGATTGAGCAGACGTGGAAGCAGGTTTTTCTGAATCCTCAATCCTCAATCCTGAATCCTGTGTTTCCAGCGTCAGAATTACTGATCCTTCCGAGACCTTGTCGCCGACCTTGATTTTCATTTCTTTCACGGTGCCGGCAAAGGGACTTGGGACTTCCATGGCGGCCTTATCCGTTTCCAGCGTGATGAGCGATTGCTCCTTTTCCACCTTGTCGCCTGCCTTTACCGCGATTTCGATGATGGCGATATCCTTGAAATCGCCGATGTCCGGTATTTTTACTTCGATTGTTTGACTCATATTTTCTCCGTTGGAACGTCATTCCCGCAAAAGCGGGAATCCAGTCATTTAATATATCCTCGCAAAGCGAGGACAAAACCTTGAATCCATTTAAATAAAGCCGCTGAATTACCGCCTTCGCGGGATAACCAGCGACTAGCCAGCTTGCTGGCTTAGTCGAATGGCTATCAATGATGGCTTGGGCTTTAGCCCTTAGCCAGAATTGAGTTGTTCTATCAGTTGTTCTACCAATGATGGCCTAAATTCTTATCTGTCCGCTGCCTAATACGATGTATTTTTGCGAGGTCAGTCCCTCCAGGCCTACCGGCCCGCGCGCATGTATCTTATCGGTGGAAATACCGATTTCTGCGCCCAGCCCGTATTCGAAGCCATCGGCAAAACGCGTCGAGGCATTTACCATCACCGAACTGGAATCCACTTCGCGCAGAAAGCGCATCGCCTTGGAGTAATTTTCCGTGACGATGGAGTCTGTGTGCTGCGAACTGTAGGTGTTGATGTGAGCGATGGCTTCGTCAAGGTTAGCTACGATGCGCACACTCAAAATCGGCGCGAGATATTCAGTGCGCCAGTCTTCCTCCGTTGCCGGCGTCATTTCAGCTGCGAGCGCGCAGGCAGCGGCATCGCCGCGCAGTTCCACGCCTTTGGAGAGAAATATTTTGCACAGCGGCGGCAGCACGGCAGAAGCTATACTTTCAGCCACCAGCAGCGTTTCCATCGCATTGCAAACCCCGTAGCGATGCGTCTTGGCGTTGTCGGCGATGCGGATGGCTTTTTCCGGATCGGCTTCCGTGTCGATGTACACATGACAGATCCCGTCCAGATGTTTGATGACAGGTACCGTGGCTTCATCTGTGATGCGTGCGATCAGGCTCTTGCCGCCGCGCGGCACGATCACATCCACATATTCCTTCATGGTGATGAGTTCGCCCACCGCCGCGCGATCCGTGGTGGCGATCACCTGTACGGCAGTCTCGGGCAAACCGGCGGCTTTTAATCCTGCATGCACACAGGCGGCGATGGCTTGATTGGAATGGATGGCTTCCGACCCGCCGCGCAGAATGGCCGCGTTGCCGGATTTCAGGCAAAGCCCTGCCGCGTCCGCCGTGACATTGGGGCGCGACTCGTAGATGATGCCGATCACGCCCAGCGGCACGCGCATCTTGCCGACCTGTATGCCGGAGGGACGGAAATTAAGATCGCTGATGCCGCCTATCAGGTCGGGCAGTTGCGCAATCTGCAGCAGACCCTCCGCCATGGATCGTATGGTTTTCGGGTTAAGCGTCAGGCGGTCTACCGATGCCTCATCCAGGCCGTTGACGCGCGCAGCGGCGACATCTTTGGCATTGGCTGCCAGCAGCAGGGCAGACTGATTCTGCAATGCGGTGGCAATTTCGGTCAGCGCGCGATTCTTCGATGCCGTGTCGGCTTGTGCCATGATGCGGGAGGCTGCGCGGGCAGCTTGCCCGACCCCCTTCATGTATTCATTGATATTTTCCATATCCATTCGTCATTCCCGCGAAGGCGGGAATCCAGTTAAATAATTACATTCCATAAATCTCGCCACTCAGGATTAACCGATTCTATTAGCCGAATCTTCCAGGCACGATTCCATTTTTTAATCTGCTTTTCGCGAGTAATGGCTGACAGCATGTTTGAATGGAGTTCAAAATAAACCAGAAGGTGTACTCCATAACGCTTGGAGAAGCCTTCAACCACTTCGTTTTTGTGCTCCCAAATACGCTTGATTAAATCGCTAGTCACGCCTGTGTACAAGGTACCATTGCGTTGACTGGCAAGAATCGGCAGGCTGCATGGCAGGGATTCTACTGGATTCCCGCCTTCGCGGGAATGACGGTATTAAGATTCCTGCTTGAGGTAAAATGCACACCTTGGGTTTCGTCATCCCCGCGCAGGCGGGGATTTGTGTGTTTCGTCATCCCCGCGCAGGCGGGGATCCAGCTTACTTTATAAAACAAAATGTCGGACATATTAAATAAAATTCTCGCGGTCAAAGTCAGCGAAGTGGCCGCCGCGCAGGCGATGAAGCCGCTCGCTGTCATGCGTAGCGATGCCGAGCAGGCAGAAACTGCCCGCGATTTTACCGGTGCGATACGCGCGAAAATCGCTGCAGGTTTTCCCGCCGTTATCGCCGAAATCAAGAAGGCAAGCCCCAGCAAGGGCGTGTTGCGCAGCGATTTTGATCCCGCACAAATTGCTGCCAGTTATGAAAAGCATGGCGCCGCCTGTCTGTCGGTGCTGACCGACGAGCAATTCTTTCAGGGAAGCGCAGCCTTTCTGCAACAGGCGCGCGCCGCCTGCGGCCTGCCGGTGCTGCGCAAGGATTTTATGGTGGATGAATATCAGATCTATCAGGCGCGTGCCATGGGAGCGGATGCGATCCTGCTGATAGCCGCAGCGCTGGAGGTGAAAAAGATGCAGGCGTTCGAATCGTTGGCTGCCAGTCTGGGTATGGCCGTGCTGGTGGAGGTGCACAATGCGCTTGAACTGGACGCTGCGCTGCAACTGGATACACCGTTGATAGGCGTGAATAACCGCAATCTGCGCACCTTTGAAGTCAGCCTGCAAACCACGCTGGATTTGCTGCCGCGCATGCCCGCTGATCGCATTGTGGTCACCGAGAGCGGTATTTTGAGCGCGGCAGACGTTGCGTTGATGCGCAGCCACGGAATCGGCGGCTTTCTGGTCGGCGAAGCCTTCATGCGCGCCGCCGATCCGGGGACGGAATTGGCGAATATTTTCGGATAGTTGTAAGGTTGTTGTAAAAAAACAACACTTTGTTAATGTTTTGTTACAAATCTGCGATTGTGATTGCATGGGATTTTTATACCGGCATAATTCGCTCCGAAAGTTCCTGTACGGGGATTTTTACTCGATTGTTCAGTTTGATAGCAGGTGCTGGATTTCAATCCGGTATCGTGAGCATAACTATAAATTAAGGAAAATAAATGAAGATGAACAAAACTCTGCTGGCCATCCTTGCGATGAGCTCAGTTGCAGGCGTGGCTCAGGCCCAGGTAAACCTGATTAACTCCGATCAATCCGAATTGAGCCTGTACGGCATTCTGGATGCAGGCTTGGTGCAGATGACCGGCGCCGGCAATATCAGCCCTAACTTCGTGACCGGTGCTGTTCCTACTGGTTCTGCTGGCGCCCATGTTGGTACAGTGCGCGGCATGATGAACGGCGGCGAATCGCAGTCCCGTTGGGGCATCAAGGGTTCTGAGGATCTGGGCGACGGCAACAAGGCCTTCTTCCAGTTGGAATCCGCGTTCAGTCTGGGTAGCGGCAATCTTGCCACATCCGGTTTGTCAGGCAGCAATGGTGTTTCTGGCGCTGCTAACACACCTACGCATAACATGATTGCAGATACATCGCTGAACGGTCAGTTGTTCAACCGCAATGCATTTATCGGTCTTTCCAACGTCGATCTGGGTGCTGTGTCTTTCGGTCGCCAGAACAGTGTGCAACTGGACGTCATAACCTCGACTGGCGGCGGCTATGATCCGGTCAATGCACAGATGTTCTCGCCGATCAACTTCTCCGGCTCTTACGGCGGCGGCGGTGTAACGGACGATGCGCGCGTGGATAATGCTATCAAGTACGCCAAAAAGTTTGGCAATATCAACGTGAACGCGATGTACGCTTTTGGCGGCATCGCAGCATCTTCCACTGCACGCGGTGTGGCTCAGTTGAACGTGGGTTATGAAGATAATGCTTTCGGTATTCAGGCCGCAACACAACAGGCTCATGACACGACTGCCCTTAACCCTGGTACAGTAGGCGCATTGGCGGCAGGTCCCCAGACCGTCAATGCTCAGTTCTTGAATCTGACTTCCTACATGCTGACAGGGCGCTATCAGGTGACAGAGCCATTGTCGCTGAAGGCGGGTTACGAGCGCATGGAGTACACAGCGCCTACTAATTTCGCTGCAGATAGGGCCATGAATACCATCTACAGCTATACCATTGCGACTGCTAGTGCATTCACGGGAGCGCAGAAAAATCTTAACGTGTACTGGCTGGGCGGCAACTACGAGCTTTCACCTGCCACCAAATTTTCTGTTGGTTACTACGATGTAGAGCTGCCTTCCGGTACGGGTAATGGTGCTGGTGGTGTTTATGCTACCAGCGGCAGCGACAAGTACTTATCTGCGATGGTTGAATATAATCTGAGCAAGAAGACCAATGTGTATGCAGCGTTCATGCAGGACAGGAAATCTGGCGCAATGGCTTATGTTGGTGCTGCGGGCTCTTATACGCCTAACACCTTCAACACCTACGGTGCTGGTCTGCGCGTCAAGTTCTAAAGTCTGATTTGTGCTGGATCCCCGCCTTCGCGGGGATGACAAGCGAGTCTTGAAAACCCCGCTGCGGCAACGCAGCGGGGTTTTTTATTATGGGTTTTGCTATTCCCTCACCCAAACCCCCGCTCTTCGGGCGAGGAATTTTACACCTTTCCAGCAGAGCTTGAGAGGAGGGCACATCCTATTCAATTTCCTGCTTAAATCGGCAGCCATTTTACGCTGTGCTAAAATCGCGAACACTGAAGGACGAGAGGCGAGCATGGCAAAAATTCTGGTAATTGAAGACGACAAAATTACGGCACAGGAAATAGTGACCGAGCTGGGTCAGCATGGTTTTGAGGTTGAGTGGGCCGGCAACGGGCATGAGGGTCTTGAGCGTGCATTGAGCGGACAGCATGACCTCATCACGCTGGATCGCATGCTGCCCTTTATGGACGGGCTGGCTATCGTGACTGCGCTCAGAGAAAAACATATCGATACGCCGGTGCTGATGATCAGCGCGTTAAGCGACGTGGATGAGCGGGTTGATGGTCTACGTGCGGGAGGGGACGACTATCTGGTCAAGCCTTTTGCCTCCGAGGAGATGGCGGCGAGAGTGGAGGTTTTGTTGCGACGACGCAATCTGGCCGGGCGTCAGATCGTGTTTCGTGTGGCGGATCTTGAGCTCGATCTGGTGGCGCGGCAGGCCAGTCGTGCCGGCAGGGTGCTGGATTTGTTGCCGACCGAATTTCGTCTGCTGGAATATATGATGCGAAATTGCGGGCAGGTTTTGACTCGTACCATGCTGTTCGAATCGGTCTGGGGCTATCACTTCGATCCGGGCACCAACATCATCGATGTGCATATCGGTCGTCTGCGCCGCAAGGTGGACACTCAGGATTTACCGCAGCTCATCCACACGGTGCGCGGCTCAGGTTATACACTCAGTGAGCATTTCTAAAGTATCCCGGACAGTTGTTTTCCGGCTGACCCTGTTCTACAGCCTGTTTTTCGCCCTGTGCGTGATTTTGCTGCTGGGTTTTGTCTACTGGCAGACGGCAAGGGAGATGACACGACGGGTGGATCAAATTCTGACGCTGGAGACCAGGCATTTTACTTCGTTACGATCCGGGCGTCTGCCCGATGAAATCGAGAAGTCGATCCAGCGCGACCAGCGCCATGTTTTCTTATACGGCCTGTATTCACAGGACAGGCGACTGATCGTCGGAAATCTGGGTCAGTTGCCGCAGGGCATCCCGGAGGACGGGAAAATTTACCAGGCCGATCTGCTGGAGAACAATATTCAAGCTCAGCGGCTTCCGTCGCGCGTGCTGATCCTGCACCTGGGATCGGGGGAATTCCTGTTGATAGGGCATGACGTGATGCAGCTCATCGAATTTGGCGAGCTCATGAAAATGGCATTTTTCTGGGGCGGATCGTTGACCATCCTGTTCGGCATGATGTTTGGCGTGGCCTTGAGTTCTCGTCCGTTGCGCCGGATTGAGCAGATTCAGCAGGTGTGCGAACTCATCATGCAAGGAGATATCAGGCAGCGGCTGCCGGTTGGTAATCGAAGCGATGAACTGGATATGCTGGCCGCTATCGTGAACAGGATGCTCGATGAAATCGAGAGACTGATGTCGGAAATCAAGAGTGTCGGCGACAATATCGCGCATGATCTGCGCACGCCGCTGACCCGCTTGCGCGCATCGCTATACCGGGTGCGGCAGCAAATGGGCGATGCGCCCGAAAAACGCCCGATGGTGGAGCAGGCCATCGTCGAGGTGGATTCGCTGCTGGTGCGATTCCGGGCATTGTTGCGCATTTCGGAGATCGAAAACAAGCAGAGGCGCGCCGGTTTCAAGATGATGCATATGCAGGGAATTCTGGAACAGGCGGTCAATCTTATCGCTCCGCTTGCGGAAGATAAGTCAATTCAACTGATCATGACGGCGGAATCCATCGAACCCATACATGGCGATGGCGAATTGTTGTTCGAGGCGATGGTCAATCTGCTGGACAATGCGATTAAATTCACCTCCGCGGGCGGGCAGGTTGAAGTGCGGCTGGGGCACGGCGAGAAAGGGGTGCAAATCGATATTATCGATAGCGGCTGTGGTATCCGTGAGAACGAGAGAGTGCTGGTATTGAATCGTTTTTACCGCAGCGAAAACGATCTGAACGCACCGGGTTATGGCTTGGGCCTGGCCATCGTCATGGCTATCATCAAATTGCACGGCTTTGGTTTTGAATTGGGAAATGCCGATCCCGGCACCCGGGTGACTATTTTCTGCCGTCCGCACAGCCTTTAACCCAGATAGTTCATTAGCATAAAATTGCGTCATTCCCGCCCCCGACTACCCCATACGGGGGCAGGCTGCGGCGGGAAAACAAGGCCAAAGGCCGAAGTTTCGAGGAACGGCCATCCAGACGATTAAATAATGTCCCGCGAAGCGGGTCAACATCGCCGTTTGGCCGATCCTCGAAACCCGCCGCAAGCGGCTCGTTTTGTCGGCTTCGCCGGATGTTTTTTCTTGCTGGGTTCCCGCCTGCGCGGGAACGACAAAACCGAATAAATCAGCGGTTCCCTAGCCATGCCCGGAATGACAGGGAATACCCTACAGCTTGCTGCGGGTATTTCGGGCCACCCTACGGGGTTATTTTCAGAAATGATTCAGTACATTAAACTTTTGTTATATTAGGTTCGGCATGGCGTACTTCGATACAATGCCGCACCTTTGGGAAGCTGCGACCATTCGTGGTGAACGGATCCATGGAAAAATATTTTTAAACTGGAGTAGCCTTATATGTTATGGATTGTCCGGGTCGCCTTAAGTCGCCCATATACTTTTATAGTGCTGGCGCTGCTGATTTTGATTCTGGGTCCGCTGGTCTATGTGAACATGCGCACGGATATTTTCCCTGACATCAAAGTGCCGGTGGTGAGTGCCGTTTGGACATACAACGGTATGCCTCCGGCAGACATGTCCAACCGGATTATCAAGCTTTATGAAAGACAGTTGTCTACAACGGTCAACGATATCGAGCATATCGAATCCCAATCGCTGGCAGGGGTTGCCGTTGTCAAGATTTTCTTTCAACCGGCTGTCAATATCAACGCCGCGGTCAGTCAGGTAACCGCCCTTTCCCAGACGGTGTTGAAGCGCCTGCCGCCCGGCATTACGCCTCCGCTGATCTTGAGTTATAACGCATCGAGCGTGCCGGTACTGCAATTGGCGCTGTCCAGCAACACCCTGCTCGACAATCAGTTGTTCGATATTTCAAATAACTTCATTCGTCCTCAGCTGGCGCAGGTAGAGGGGGCGGCCGTGCCTTCGCCTTATGGCGGTAAAAACAGGCAGATTCAGGTTGATCTGGATATGCAGGCGCTGCGCTCCAAAGGGTTGACGCCGCAGAATGTGACTGACGCGATTTTGCGCCAGAGTTTGATCATTCCGTCGGGAACCGAAAAAATGGGCAGTTTTGAATACAACGTGCTGCTTAATGCGAGTCCGACAGCGCTCGACGAGCTGAACGATCTGCCTATCAAATCGGTCAAGGGTGCGACGATATTGTTGCGCGACGTGGCGCATGTGCGCGATGGTTTTTCGCCGCAGCAGAATATGGTGCGAGTCAACGGCCAGCATTCGGTGCTGACCACCATTCAGAAGAATGGCAGCGCTTCCACGCTGGACATCATCGCACAGGTGAAAGAGCTGCTGCCCCGCATCGAGGCGGGTGCGCCGCCCGGTCTGATCGTCAAGTTGGTGGGCGATCAGTCTGTGTTTGTGAGGTCATCGGTGGACGGTGTAATCCGCGAGGGCGTGATCGCCGCAGGCCTGACGGGCATGATGATTTTGCTGTTTCTGGGCAGCTGGCGGTCTACGCTGATCGTTACGATATCGATTCCTCTGTCCATTCTGTCCGCCATCATCGCGCTGGCGGCGACCGGTCAGACATTGAATATCATGACGCTGGGCGGACTTGCGCTGGCTGTCGGTGTGCTGGTGGACGAGGCGACCGTGACCATCGAGAGTATCAACTGGCACCTGGAGCAGGGCAAGCATGTCGAAGCTTCCGTGCTGGATGGTGCGAATCAGATTGTGGTACCTGCATTCGTATCGCTGATTTCAATCTGTATCGTATTCATCCCGATGTTCTTCCTCACGGGGGTGCAAAAATATCTCTTCGTTCCGCTGGCGGAAGCGGTCATATTTGCGATGATCGCTTCGTTCATCCTGTCGCGTACTCTGGTGCCCACGCTGGCCAAGTATCTGTTGCGCGCGCATATTCAGCATCGTGAGGGCAGTCATCCGCCTGTATCGAAGAATCCGCTGGTCAGGTTCCAGCGCGGATTCGAAAATATTTTCAGTATGGCGCGGGATAAATACAAGGAACTTCTGTTGCTCGCACTTTCCCGGCGGACTCCCTTTATCATCGGTTTTCTTGGATTCGTGGCGATTTCCTTCGCGCTGGTACCGTTTTTAGGGCGGAATTTTTTCCCTGAAGTGGATGCGGGGCAGATCAAGATGCATATCCGGGCGCAAACGGGTACCAGAATTGAGGAAACGGCACGTCTGGTCGACGAGATTGAGCGCCGGATCAGAACGCAGATCCCTGCCGATGAAGTCAAAAATATCGTGGACAACATCGGCCTGCCCGTGAGCGGAATTAACCTGACGTACAGCAACTCTTCACCCATCGGTCCGGGAGATGCGGATATACTGGTTTCGTTAAATGAAGGGCACAAACCCACTGCGGACTATGTGCGTACGTTGCGCGAGAAGCTGAAGGACGATTTTCCGGGCGTGTCGTTCGCGTTCCTGCCGGCCGACATTGTGAGTCAGATATTGAACTTCGGCATGCCGTCGCCTATCGATATTCAGGTCATCGGTTTTAACCGCAAGGATAACCAGGTGTATGCCGCCAAAATTATGAGTCGATTGAAAAAAGTCCGCGGTCTGGCCGATCTGCGCATACAGCAGGCATTCAACCAGCCCGAGATACATGTGAATGTGGATCGCACACGTGCAAGGGAGTTGGGT
>JAJXTL010000159.1 GCA_021783855.1 Pseudomonadota bacterium | reverse complement strand
CACCATTCACATAACGCTGGGCGCGACCATAAAGATGCCCCAGGGTGCGGGCCACTTTGGGCAGACGCTCAGGCCCGATGACGACCAACGCCACCACCATCACTACCATCAACTCGCCCATGCTAAAGTCAAACATGATTACCCTTCAGCATTGAGCGCTTCAACGTGCGTGACAAAGCCGGGTGGAACAAGGTTGCGCTGCGCGAGTGTCATATCAAATATTGCTGTGCGTTTTGCTTTTGACTTCGCCTTCGATGGTGTGCCCGTCTTCTTTGACCTGTTTGGCGGGTTCATCGGCGGCAGGCGTTCCCATGCCTTCCTTGAAGCCCTTGACTGCGCCGCCCAGATCGCTGCCGATATTGCGCAGTTTCTTGGTGCCAAACACCAGCATGACCACGACCAACACGATCAACCAATGCCAAATGCTCAATGAACCCATGATTTTCTCCTTGAATTAATTTCGGCGCACCATAGGCGGAATATTTCCGCCACCTATGACATGTATGTGCAAATGAAAAATTTCCTGACCGCCGCCGCGCCCCGTATTGATCACCGTGCGAAACCCCTGATCCAGCCCCTGCTCCATCGCCAATTTAGGTAGCAGCAACAGCATCCTGCCCAGCAACGCGCCATGCCCTTCATCCGCTTCTGCGAGTGAGTCCAGATGCAGTTTCGGGATCAGCATGAAGTGCACGGGCGCTGCCGGATTGATGTCGTGAAACGCCAGCACTTCATCATCTTCATACACCTTGGCACAGGGTATCTCACCGCGGATAATTTTACAAAACAAACAATCGTTCATTTTTCGTTCCGGCTATTTTTTTCAACTATACCCGACAAACCTTCGCGGCGCGCCAACTCGGCCAGCACATCGTCTGAACTCAATCCGTGATGTGAGAGCATCACCATGCAATGAAACCACAAATCCGCCGTCTCGTACACGATATGCGACTTGTCACCCTCCTTGACGGACAGTATGACTTCCGTCGCCTCCTCGCCGATTTTCTTCAGAATGGCATCTTCGCCCTTGCTGAACAACTTTGCGACGTAAGAGCTTTCCGGCGATGCCTGTTTGCGCGCTTCTATCGTTTCGGTCAGTTTCTGTAAAATATCCTGATTCATTTTCATCCTGAATGCTCAACTCACCACTAACCACTAACCACTAACCACTTATGGCTTTATTGTATATTTCGTCGGGGGATTTCAGCACTTCGTCCACCACCTGCCACTGCCCGTCTTCCAATCGTGTGAAAAAACAGCTTGCACGCCCGGTATGACAGGCAATCCCGCCCTGTTGTTCAATTTGCAGCAGAATCACATCCGCATCGCAATCCAGCCTGATTTCCACAACCTTCTGAATATGCCCGGATTCTTCGCCCTTGTGCCAGAGTTTTTTGCGCGAACGCGACCAGTATACCGCTTCGCTTTTTTGCCGTGTCAGCTTCAACGCCGCACGGTTCATCCACGCCACCATCAGCACCCTGCCCGTCACGGCATCCTGCGCAATGGCAGGGACCAGACCGTCGTCAGACCAGCTCACTTGATTGAGCCACGCTTCATTCAACATCCTCAATCCTTCACTCAGAAACAGGAGCTTCAGCTCCGTTGTTTCGTGGGAATGCCCTTGCGGCATCAATCCTGCATCCTGCTTTCATAGTCGCACCTCGATACCTTGCGAGGCCATGAACTGCTTGGCCTGCTGCACGGTGTATTCGCCGAAGTGAAAGATGCTCGCCGCCAGCACCGCATCCGCGCCGCCCTGCGTCACGCCGTCCGCCAGATGCTGCAAATTGCCGACCCCGCCGCTGGCGATCACCGGGATTTCCAGTGCATCGGTCACCCGGCGCGTAAGCAACAGATCGAAACCGCTCTTTTGTCCATCCCGATCCATGCTGGTCAGCAGTATTTCACCCGCACCCAGACTCTGCATTTTTTTCGCCCACTCCACCACATCAAGACCCGTCGCACGGCGCCCGCCATGGGTAAACACCTCCCAGCGATCCGCTGCTACCTGCTTGGCATCGATCGCCACCACGATGCACTGGGAGCCGTAACGGCTTGCCGCATCCGCCACCAGTTGCGGATTCATCACGGCCGAGGTGTTGATGCTGACCTTGTCGGCACCCGCATTGAGCAGATTGCGCACGTCACCCACCTCGCGCACCCCGCCGCCGACCGTCAACGGAATAAAAACCTGGGAGGCGACCTGCTCGATAATGCGAAAGATGATACCCCTGTCGTCGGAGCTGGCGGTAATATCGAGAAAAGTCAGCTCGTCCGCGCCCTGCTCATCGTATCGGCGCGCAATTTCAACGGGATCGCCTGCATCGCGCAGCTCGACGAAGCTCACGCCCTTGACTACGCGGCCGTGCGTCACGTCAAGACAGGGAATAATGCGTTTTGCCAGCATGGTTATGGTAGCTTGGGAGACAGCTCGTCTGCCAGTGCCTGCGCCGCTGCAAAATCCAGCGTGCCTTCGTAAATGGCGCGACCGGTAATCGCTCCGGTGATGCCCTCGCCCTGCACCGCGCACAGACGACGCACATCGTCCAGGTCGGTAATACCGCCGCTGGCGATGACCGGCACATGCAGAGGACGCGCAAGTTCAACCGTCGCTTCGATGTTCACGCCGTTCAGCATGCCATCGCGACCGATGTCGGTATAAATGATCGCTTCCACGCCATATCCTTCAAAGCGCTTCGCAAGATCAGCCACATCGTGCCCGGTGAGCTTGGACCAGCCATTGACCGCCACCTTGCCGCCCTTGGCATCCAGACCCACCATGATATGTCCGGGAAACGCATCGCAGGCTTCATGCAGAAAGCCCGGCACTTTTACCGCTGCCGTGCCGACGATAATGTAGGTTACGCCCAAATCGAGATAGCGCTCTATGGTTTCCAGATCGCGGATACCGCCACCCAGTTGCACCGGCACATCGCTGCCGACAGCCTCGATGATGCTGCGCACGGCGGCCTCATTCTTGGGCTTGCCGGCAAACGCACCGTTCAGATCGACAAGATGCAGGCGTTTGGCGCCCTGAGCCAGCCAATGCAAGGCAGTGGCGGCAGGGTCTTCTGAAAACACGGTTGAATCTTCCATCACGCCCTGTTTGAGGCGCACACAATGACCGTCTTTTAAATCAATTGCAGGAATTATTAGCATGGCGAGAGTTTAAATTAAGGATTCCAATGGACAAAATTTTGCAGCAGTTTAAGCCCTGCCGCCTGGCTTTTTTCCGGGTGAAATTGCACCGCGAATAAGTTTTCCTGCGCCACTGCACAGACAAAGGGATCAGGGTAGTCGCTGGTCGCCTGTATCAGGGCAGCGTCCTGTGGTTTGACGTAATAGCTGTGCACATAATAAAAGCGCGCATTATCCTCAATTCCAGCCCAGAGCGGATGCTCGGGAGCGTTCCCCCACCCCAACCCTCCCCCGAAGGTGGAGGGGGCAATCGCCACCTCCGGTGGGCTTTTTATCCTCTGCACCTGATTCCAGCCCATATGCGGCACTTTGAGTTTTCCGCCCCGCGCATCCAGCATGTTGGGCGCAAAACGCACGACTTCACCCTTTAACACACCAAGGCCCGCCACGTCACCCTCGGCGCTATGCTCGAACAGCATTTGCAGGCCGATGCAGATACCCAGAAAAGGTTTTGCTTTGGCAGCCTGCATCACCGCGCCGCGCAGACCCCGCGCATCCAGCTCGCGCATGCAGTCCGGCATCGCACCTTGCCCGGGGAACACCACGCGCGAGGCATGTTCGATCACCCCGGCATTATCGGTGACGACAATTTCCAGATCGGGCGCGACATGGCGCAAAGCCTGTTCGACCGAGCGCAAATTGCCCATGCCGTAATCGACGATCGCGACATCAGTCATTTAAGCAGCCCTTGCATTTACAAACAGCCTTTGGTGGAAGGCATCATGCCTGCCATGCGCGGATCGACCTCAAGCGCCATGCGCAGCGCGCGACCGAACGCCTTGAATATCGTTTCGGCCTGATGGTGCGCGTTGCTGCCTGCCAGATTATCGATATGCAGGGTGACCAGCGCATGATTGACGAAACCCTGAAAGAACTCATGGAACAGATCCACATCGAAATCGCCTATGCTGGCGCGCACGAATTCACAGTTAAATACAAGTCCCGGGCGCCCGGACAAATCCAGCACCACACGCGACAACGCCTCGTCCAGCGGCACATAGGCGTGACCGTAACGGGTCAGACCCTTTTTGTCGCCGACTGCCTGATTGAATGCCTGGCCGAACGTAATACCCAGATCTTCCACGGTGTGATGCGCATCGATGTGCAGATCGCCGCGTGCGGCGACGCTGATATCCAGCAGGCCATGTCGCGCGATCTGATCGAGCATGTGATCGAGGAACGGCAGGCCGGTTTCAAAACTTACACGGCCTGTACCATCCAGGTTCAGTTCGATGCTGATCTGCGTTTCCAAAGTGTTGCGTGTTACTTTCGCGCTACGCATATTTTCATTCCATCTTAAATTCGTCGGGTTTTAACCCGACCTAACGGACCCACCATGCCCGTTTTCCCTCACCCAAACCCTCTCCCGGAGGGAGAGGGAACAATCGTATCGCTTTCGCGAGTTTCACGTTAAGAAATACTTTCCCGCAATGCCTCAAGAAAGCGCTGGCATTCGACAGGCGTACCGACTGTGACACGCAGACAGTTCTTCAACATGGGGTGGCCTTCGTTCAGATTTTTGATCAGCATGCCGCGCCGTTTCAAATCTTCAAACACCCTGCTCGCATCCGACACCCTGAACATCAGAAAATTGGCCTCGGACGGGTAAACTTCCGCCATGGCACTTAACTGACTATACAATATTTCACGATCGGTTTTGATCTGGTCCGCCTGCTGCAACAACACGGAGTGATTTTCAAGCAGCTTTTCCGCGACCAGTTGCGGCAATACGCCTACATTATACGGCAAACGCAGCTTTTCCAACTGCTCCAGCCATGCTTCACTCCCCGCCAGAAATCCCAGCCGCAAGCCCGCCATGCCAAGCTTGGAAAAGGTGCGCATCACCAGCAGGTTAGGATAATTCGTCAGCTGAGGCATGAAGCTGTCGCTGGCAAAGGCATAGTAGGCTTCATCCAGTACCACCAGACCCGGCGAAGCCTCGACGATCCGGCGTATGTCATCCTTTGAAAAAAGATTGCCGGTAGGATTATTTGGATAGGATAAAAATACCAGTGCAGGCTGTTCCTTGTGTATGGCGGCCAGGGTAGCGTTCAAATCCAGCGAAAAATCGGCGGCCAGCGGCACCCCCACGTAACGCATGCCGACAAAAATCGCGATCATTTTGTACATGACAAACGACGGCTCCACGGAGAGCAGCACCGCACCCGGCTTGTTTACCGCAAGCGCCAGCAACTGGATCAGTTCATCCGAACCGTTGCCCAGCAACACATCCATTCCCCCGGGCAAGCCCAGCAGCAGGCGGATTTTTTCCTTCAAAGCGTACGGATCAGGATCTGGATATCGGTTGATAGGCGCCGCGGCGGCGACAGATGCGACTTCATCGCGCAGGAATTGCGGCAAATGATAGGGATTTTCCATCGCGTCCAATTTGATCATGTCTGCACTATCGGGTACATGATAGGCGTGCAGAGCGAGTATCTCGGGGCGAATCAGACTCGTGACCAACTGGGAAACAGATGACATGGGAGACGGTAAAAACAGTATATAAAAACTTGCGCTAGCTTACCACAGCTCATCGGGATCCGGGCAAAATGACGGCGTAAAAAATATTCGCCCATACTAAGCTTTACGCGGGCTGCATCAGCATTTTTATGGTGGTCTGCTTAGTGCACCACCTTGAGCAAGGTAACCGCTGATTTATTCGGTTTTGTCGTTCCCGCCCCCGATTACATCATTCGGGGGCAGGCTGCGGCGGGAAAACGAGGCCAAAGGCCGAAGTTTCGAGGAACGGCCACCCAGTTACACAAGGCGCTGGTTCCCCGCTTTTGCGGGGAAGACGAATAAATCAGGTAACCAGCAAGGCAACCTGCCCTGCGGCTATACCCAGCATCCACTTCACCCATTCAGTTTTCAACTCGGCAATCCGCAAATCCAGATCGACCCTGGTCACCATCAAAAAAACGCTTTCAAGATCAAT
>JAJXTL010000030.1 GCA_021783855.1 Pseudomonadota bacterium | reverse complement strand
GCCGACCAGCACCAGATAGATCAGCACCAGCGCCACGATGAACGCACTGCCCAGATCGCGGAACACGTCCAGCGTAAGCCGCATCTCGCCGCCCCACAGGATTTGATAGCCTGTCATATCCTTGGGCTGTGCATCGTTGAAACCCAGATTAGCCGTAGTGAAATGCGTGCCACCCACCGTCTTGTTGTCGAGCATTTTATCGAGCGCCAGCACGGCATAAACGGGGCTGGAACGCAGCAATTCTGCACCGACCGTCACCACCGGATGCTGATCGCGGTCATAGACAGGCTTGGCAGCGACCACGCGACGCAAGGTGGCAATCGATGACAGCGGCACCTGCTGGCCCATCGCATTGACCACCTGAAGCGAGAGCACCTGTCCCGGTGACTGCCGCTCTGAACGCGGCAGACGCACGATCATGTTGATCGGCTCCCTCGCCTCTTCGATATGCAATGAGCCGATGGAGAACCCGCTGACATAATCGTGTATCAGCTTGGCAACCTGCGCAGGCGCAATGCCGGCAAGCGCCGCTTTCTCGGCATCGACATGAATCTCATAACTGTCCACCGCTGCCGTCACCGAATTATCCGCATTGATGATGCCATAGACCCGGTTAAAATCATCGTTGACGACGGCTGCCGCTTCACGCAGTTTGTTGTAGTCCGGCCCATACAGTTCCGCCAGAACCTGCGCCTGCACCGGCGGACCGGGCGGCGTCTCGTAGAGCTTGATTCTGGTATCCGGATAACGCTTCCTCAACGGCGTCAACGCCGCATCCAGTTTCGCGACAATCTCATGCGAGCTTGCCGAGCGCTCGTGTTTATCGAGCAGATTGACGCGTATCTGCGCAAGATTGCTGCCGCGCTTCAGAATATCGCCGCGCACCAATGCGGCAAAATCCACCGTCGCTGCCACGCCCAGAAAAGTCTGGTAATCAACCACATATTTTTCCTCTGCGAGTACCCCCCCCACGGCGCGTGCGACTTCATCGGTGCGTGCCAGCGCCGTGCCTGCGGGGGTGTCGACTTCGAGCAGGAAGGTGTTGGTGTTGTCATTCGGCAGCATTTTCAGCTCTACGCCCATCGTACTTAACGCCCCGTTCATGCCGGAGGGGCGGATAAACTGCCATAACGGTTGCAGCATGGCCAGCACGAGCAGCAACACCACGATCAAGAAAAGCCAGTTGCGGCGGCGGCCCTCGTTAAGCAACGGCGTAATCACGCGGACGTAGGCGCGATGCAGCGCGTCCTGAGGACGCGCATCCTGTTCTTCCAGCGTGGGCGTCTTCTCCATCTCTGCCAGTGCGCGCCCCTTGAGCATGCGGTACGCCGCCCACGGCACCACCATATAGGCGATCAGCAGGGACGCGATCATTGCGACCGGCACGTTGAACGGGATAGGCTGCATGAAAGGCCCCATCATGCCGGTGACGAACGCCATCGGAATGAAGGCCAGAATGACCGCTATCGTGGCCACATTGGTCGGATTGCCGATTTCATTGGTGGCCAGCACCAGCGCTTCCTTGAAATTCGCAGCCCCCCCGTGGTGCAGGTGACGGTGGATGTTTTCCACCACCACGATGGCGGCATCCACCAGCAGGCCCAGCGACAGAATCAGGGCAAACAGCGTGATCCTGTTCATGGTCTGACCCGCGATCAGCCCCACCGTCAGCACCACGAACAGGATCAGCGGCACCGTCAGGGTAACAATGGCAGCTTCCCGCCAGCCCAGGAAGAAAAGCAGCACTACGACCACTGAGCCTATCGCTATTCCCAGGTGTTCGACCAGCGTATTCACCGCATCGTTGGCCTTCGCTCCGTCGTCGCGGGTCACCGTGACGCTGATACCTTCCGGAATGGCTTCCCGTTTGAGCAATTCGAGCTTGGCAAGCACCGCATTGGCGACCACCACGGCATTGGTGCCGGCTTTTTTAGCGATCGCGATGGTCACGGCCGGCGCATCGCCCCTGAACGCAGGATGTTGCTTTGCGGGTCCGAAAGCGAAGTGCGAAGAGGCATCCACTTCAGCCGGGCCGTCCTCTATGCTCGCCACGTCCTTGAGAAAAACAGGACGGCCTCCGGGCGCGCCCAGCACAATATCGCCCACGTCGCGGACGCTGCTCAGAAAACCATTGAAGCGCAGCGGTATGTTTTTGTTGTTATCGACCAGCTCTCCTGCCGGCAGCGACATATTGGTGGCACCCAGCATGCGATCCACCTGATCGAGAGAGAGGCCCGAAGCCGAAAGCTTCTGAGCATCAATAGCGATGTTGACGGCGCGCGGACGTCCACCGGCGATTTCCGTGAAAGACACGCCGGGAATATTGCGCAACTGTTCCAGCACACGCTCGGCGACGTAGCGCAACTCGTAGTCGCCGGTTTTAGTCGATGCCAGTGTCAACGTCATGATCGGCACATCGTCCACATTGATGGGCTTGACGATGGGCTGCATCGCACCCGACGGCATGCGATCCATGTTCTGCATCAGCTGATTGTATAACTTGACCAGGCTTTTTTCCTGATCCTGACCGACATCGAACTGCACGGTCACCACGCCATAGTCATTCACCGCATAGCCGAAGGTATGCTTCACGCCTGCCTGGGCATTCATGATCGCCTCAAGCGGCTTGACGATCATGTTTTCCACTTCATCTGCAGTGGCGCCCGGTTTGGCAACGATAATATTCGCTGCCGGCACCACGATCTGCGGGTTGTATTCGCGCGGCGTCACCATCACCGCAACCAGACCCACCAGCGTGATGGCCAGCATGATCATCGCGGTAATCTTCGATTGCAGGAAGGTCTTCGCCAGACGGCCTGCAATGTTCATAGGCTGATTCGACTCGCTCATCGGGCTTGGCTTCCTGTTAACGTGAAATTTGCATAGCGATACGTTTGTTCCCTCGCCCTTTGGGAGAGGGTTTGGGTGAGGGGAACGGGCATGACTAGTTTCATCATTTTGGTTGGCTGCTTGCCATGCCCGTTAGATTTACCCTGTCACCCGAATCGAGTTCGCCTGTGTTTCCGACTACAATTTTTTCTCCCGGACTGAGTCCCGCCTCTACCGCGACCACGCCGCCCAAGTCGCTCCCTGTTCTGACCATGCGGTAACCGGCGATACCCTTCCCATCCACCACAAACACGCCCGTAATGCCTGCGCGCTGCAAAATTGCCGATTTCGGCACACTGATTCCCTGACGGCTGCCCACATCAAAGCGTACACGGGCGAACGCGCCGCTGGTCAAGCCCGCAACACCCGGCACGGCCAGCTTCACCAGATGGGTATGCGACACGGCATCGGCTGCCGGAACCAGTCGCGTGATGTGACCGGCATATACTTGTCCGGCAATTTCCACCGCCGCACTGCCAGCCAATTTAAGATGGGCATAGGTCTCATCGCTCACGGCAGTCTGAATCACCAGCTTCTGTAGATTTTCCAGCACCAGAACCGGCCTGCCAGGGGCTGCAAGATCTCCCTTGGAAGCCATCTTTTGCGTCACCACACCATCGATGGGGGCGCGCACCTCGGCATAACGCAACTGCGACTCTGCCGTATCCAGCCCTGCGCGGGCGGCGCGGGCTTGACTCTGCGCAATGCTGTACTGCAATTTGATTTTGTCGTATTGCAACTTGGGAATGGATTCGTCCCTGTACAAATTGGAAAAACGCTCAAAGTCGGACTTTGCATCAAGCAGCGCGGCTTCCGCCTGGGAGAGACCCGCGCGCGCCTGAACCACTTGCCCTTCGATGTCGGCAGGATCGATGGTAAAAAGCAGCTGTCCCGCTTTTACAGTATCCCCTTCACGCACTGCAATATCGCGGATGTAACCCATCAAACGCGAGGCAACCTGAACTTGCTGTTCTGAGACCACAGCTCCCGGTGTCGCATCAAACACGGGGATTGCACTCATAGCCAACGTCAATGTCGGGGCATCTACAGTTTTCACCCGAGCCTCAGCAGCCTGCTCGTGAGACTGACAGCCAGCCAGTAAAAACAGCAGCGCCAGGCTGATCGCGGATAACTTCATCGTTTTTCTCCCTACATTCATAACTGATCACCATCGAGTTTTCCTACCGCAAGGCGCAACGCCGAACGTTGCACGGTCAGTTGATAAAGAGCCGCTACTTGATCCGCACGCGCCTTATCCAGTTGTGCCTGTGCAGCCAGCACTTCGACCATGGTGGTGACACCGTTCTCGTAACGTTTGGCAACCAGGCGTTGCGCTTCCTCTGCCTGCGCTACCGCAGCCACGCGTGCATTGACTCTGGACTCCGCCTCAATCGCCCCGCGCCATGCATCGACCACCTGAAAGCGCACACCCTCTTCAGCCTCTTTAAGTCTCACCTGCAAGACGACACGAGCCGCCTCCGCGCGCCCAACTGCGCCGCTTGTCACGCCGAAATCCAGCAACTGCCAGGAGACTACGCCGCCCACCGTATAAGAAGACGCTGACGCCTGCAGCGTCGGGGCGTTCCATTCCTGTCTGACCATCGCGTTAAAGTGTGGATAATAGTCGGCACGCGCTACCTTCACCCCCGCGCTGGCCGCGCCCAGTTGACTACGCATCGCAAGGATACCCGGATTGGCTTCGACCGCGTCGCGTTGCAGCGTTGAGACTTCACCGCCCAGTGCTTCAGGCATAAAATCAGGCCCGATTTCAAGCTTCTCGTCCAGCGACAGGCCCAGCAGCAGATGCAACTGATCCAGCGCGGCGGCCTCTGCCCGTCTGGCTTCTTCCAGCTTGACCTTGACATCGGCAAGATTCACCTGGGCAAACAGCAAGTCGCTCCTCACGACCACCCCCTCGCGCATCAAACTCCGGGTGATCTTGACATAAGCCTCAGCCGCCGCCTGCGCCTGCTCCGCCACTTTGACGTAGCCCCGTGCGGTGTGTACGCCCTGATAAGCCTGTATGACGCGAAAAATCACCTGCTGGCGCGCGGCCAGATCGCCTGCCTGAGCCGCCCTGACATAGGCGTGCGCCTGATCGACATAGCCCGAAATCAGACCGCCGTTGTACAGGGGAATTTGCAGTTCCAGCCGGCTATTGTAGTTGGTGACCGCGCCGGGATAATTAAGATTGGTCGGTGCAACATTGAGCGCACCGGGCGCACCGGGATTAAACTGCCCGGCGCCAAAATCATTGAAGGTCGCGTTACGCTGTGCGAGTTTGAGGCCGAACGCGTTCAACGCATCGTTGGTACGCGTACCCGTGATGGACGCCGTGAGCTTGGGCAAACGCCCGCCCTGCGCCTGCGTCAAGGCAGCTTGCGCCTGTGCCAGTTGCGCCGTGCTTGCCAGAATATCGGGATTTTGCCCGAGCGCAATGTTGACGCATTGCTGCAAGTCCGCTCCAAAACCGACCGATGCCCACAACAGCAGCGCACCTGCTACTACGGGGCGTGCTACATTCAACAAAGCCATCCTTTGTCTCCGTTCATAAAGTCGCTCGCAATTAAAAAATCCAGCGCATTATATTAGTTAATTCTAATATTGCAATGGGCATATTCGTTTTTTCTGATAATTGCTCGCTTGCCAAAAAACGTGCCGCCACCCTCAGGCTTTCAAGGGCGACGGCGGTCATTTTGTGTCAGCAACATGAAAAACACGCTACACGGATCAGCCGCACTCCAGGGAAAGCTGATTTATTCGTTTTCCCCGCAAAAGCGGGAAACCAGCGTGTCCCTAGTTAAATTCGAGGCTTGCCGTACGATTCAACAGGCTGGCGACCATCTCATGAGCTGGAACATGATCGTAGAGTACACGATAAACTGCTTCACAGATGGGCATATCCACATCCAGGCGCTGCGCCAGCACGTGCACCTCACGCACGGCGTACACGCCTTCGGCAACATGCCCAAGCTGACAGAGAATATCATCGAGGCTCTGTTCCTGAGCCAGCAACAGTCCCACCCGGCGGTTGCGCGACAAATCGCCGGTGCAGGTCAGAATCAAGTCTCCGGCACCCGACAAACCTCCCAGCGTTTCCTGACGTCCACCCATTTTCAAACCCAGCCGGGTAATTTCGGCAAGCCCGCGGGTGATCAGCGCCGCGCGGGCGTTACTGCCCAATTGCATGCCGTCGCAGACACCGGCAGCGATCGCCATTACGTTCTTGACCGCTCCGCCGACTTCCACGCCGATTACATCATTGCTGGCATAGACACGCAGGCGGGAATGATGAAGATTTTGCGCCACGCGCTGCGCAAAAGCGTCGTCACCCGCTGCCAGCACCAGGGCGGTGGGTAGTCCGCGCGCCACTTCCAGTGCAAAGCTGGGGCCGGACAGCACGCCCCTGAGAAACTCAGGCGGTAAAACCTGTTCGGCCACCTGATGCGGCAGCAACGAAGTTCCCGCTTCAAAACCCTTGCACAGCCACACCACACCCGGAAATTTTACAAGGTCTTTGCGAGCAATCGCTTCGCGGATTGCCAGCTTACCCCACTTCTCGTTTGTCCGGCTTCGCCCCCCTCGCTGCGCTCTCCCCGCCGGGAGATAACCAGAAAGAGGGAATCGGCTGGCGATGCCTTGCAGCGTCACACGCAACGCTGCAGTTGGCACCGCAAGAATAACCAGCTCCGCATCAGCCAGCGAGGCTGAAAAATCCGAACTCAGCAACAGGGTTTCGGGAAACGGTACGTCCGGCAGATAACGCAGATTGCAGCGGGAAACACGCATCGCTGCAATCTGTTCGGCATCCCTCGCCCAGAGGGTAACGCGATGCCGCGCCGCCAGACTGATGGCCAGCGCCGTTCCCCAAGCCCCTGCGCCTATGACGGTAATATTCATTATTTAGTTGAGAGTAGTAAGTAGCAAGAATGACAGGATTGAGGATTGAATAAAAGTCAAAAGCCGACCGGACTCAATCCTTGTTCCTCAATCCTGATTTAATCTCCCCACACCTCGGTACTGCGTATAAAACCCGTCTCGCCATCCTTGTGCCGCACCTTCACCCAACCGGTGCCCGTGGATTCGAGCAATTCGAGGGCGACCTGCTGCCTGACCTGAAACACGCGCGCCGCGCCGAAATCGGGTTCAGCACGCACATCAACCAGCGTATTCACCGAAAACACGTATCTTTTATTGGTCAATACGCGTTTTTCCAGCCAGTACAATCCACCCGAACGATCGCGCACCTTCACCCAGTTATCCAGCGCAACAACCTGCTCGAAAGGCATATAGCGGTTCACCACGAACAGCCTCCTGGCTTTGAGCGAAGGCGCGTCAAAAAGAATCGCGCTGTTCTCGCCGACTGAAACATAATCCACCGCCTGCGCCGCAGTTGCAGCACACAGCGCAACAAGGAAGGCCAGTGATCTCATTCACCGCCCCTAGTGGGTCGTTGCCCCAGCCGCTTGCGCCTGTTGCTGCTGCTGATACAGCACTTCAAAGTTGATCGGGTTCAACATTACCGGCGCAAAACCGGCGCGCACCGACACGCTGGATACCACTTCACGCAGATAAGGGAACAGGATGTTGGGGCACATCACTGCAAGCACAGGCTCTTTTTCGACTTCAGGAAAATTGCGCAAGGTGAATATTCCTGCCTGTTTGACTTCAATCAGGAACATCACCTTGTCGACGATTTTGGCAGTAACGGTTGCCGTCACGGTCACTTCGTAGACGCCATCGTCGATGCTGACAGCCGAGGTATGCAATTGCACCTCGATTTGCGGAGCCTCACGTTCCAGAAAAACCTGGGGAGCGTTCGGGATTTCCAGTGAGAGATCCTTCACATAAATTTTGTCCATGTTGAACATGGGTTGATCCTGCGCTGCTTCGGTCATGTCTCTTCCTTGTAATTAGTAGCCAATAATGCGTTTAATTCACCAGCCTGATCCAATTCAGCCAGATCGTCATAGCCGCCGATATGCTGATCGTTGATAAAAATCTGCGGCACCGTGCGCCGCCCGGTTTTCTCCACCATTGCGATACGCAACTCGGGTTCCAGATCAATCCTGATTTTTTCGATCAGGGTGACACCCTTGCGCTGTAATAATTGCTCGGCACGTATGCAATATGAACATACGGCTGTACTGTACATAACTATTTTCGCCATTATTTTTTTACCGGCAGGCTGGCTTTTTGCCATGCCATCATACCGCCCATCAAATTATAAGCCTGATCGAATCCCAGTTTGGACAAAATCGCACAAGCCGTACCGGATCGATTGCCGCTTCTGCAGACCACCACGAGTGGCTTGTCCTTGTATTTTTCCAGTTCTCCGACACGCTCCTTGAGCTTGCCCAGCGGAATCAGCTTGGCATTCAAAAGATGTCCGCCCTCATACTCAGATGGCTCACGCACGTCCAGCACAAAGGCATCCTTGTGATTAATCAATTGCAGCGCGCCATTGGTATCCACTTCCTTGACACCGCGAAAACGATTGCCAAACATGGACCACAAAATCATCGTGCCGCTCAGGAGCGCCAGGGAAATCGGGAAAAAATTACTTACTATGAATTGCACGTAGGTACTCCTGTTCAATTTGAAGAGCGAATTCTAGCAGAGCGGCAAAATGCGCGGGGTCTTTCTCGGCCAATTTTACTAATTGTTGCTGCTCCCAGGCATTTTCCGGATAAGACCAGAGCGCCTGTTCAAACACCCGCTGCGCTTGTTTCGGCTGACCGTTCTGTGCCAGCAAAAAAGCCTGCCGGTACACCACCTGCGCAATCGGAACGAATCGCATCACGCGGGAATTAAGGGCAAGTTTTTCCTGCAGATGATTTTCATTGACTTCGATCCCTGAACTCGCAAACAGGTCGGCATAAGGCGAGAGCGGCGACCCGTTACGTAACGAAAAGAGTTGGTCTCGGACCCGTTCAAAGGTAGAAATATTTCCAGAAGCCGGATTGGAGAGCTGCATATCCTTGAGTTGCTGATACCCGATGCGCAACTGCAACAACGCCAACAGGCCGAAAAACAGCATAGCTGCCACTGTCATGCGCCCCGCACTTCCCCATTCAAACCGATAGCGCGACTCGTCCAGCGCACCCAGCAGAATTGCCGCTACCGCCAGAAAATAGACATACCAGAATGGATATTCCAGCAGGCTGTGAATACCCAGCACACCCAGCGCTGCATAGCCCCACCAGTGCGAAGCGCTCATCGCGGCCTGCCGGACGCCGTTGAACCATACACCCAGCGCCGCAAACAGCACGAGCAAACCCGCAACACCTGTCTCGGCCGCCAGTTGGAATATCAAATTATGGGCATTGTTATACAGCCCGACAATATTGGTCCGCTGCAAGACCGGCCCCAATTCAAAATGCTTCAAGGAAAACTGACCGAAGCCGGCACCCAGCCACGGCGACTGGACGAACATCAGCCAGGCCTCATGCCATAAATACAAGCGTATTCCACCATCGGCATCTTCACCCGTGAATCGTTGCCAGGTGGTGATGGTGTTGCCACCCTTAAGGAACGGCAACTGCACAAGCCCATGCATCAGCGTGTAGCCCGCCAGCAGCAGCAAACAGTAGTACAGCATGGGACGCAGCCTGCTACCGCCCCGCCATGCCAGCGCGCTCATTATCAGCAGATACAGCCAACTGCTGCGCGAACCGCTTAAGGTCATGACAAACAATAAAGGTATGACAAGCAAAACCACATAGGCCGGGTGAAATTTTCGCTGCCAAAACAGCAGACCCAGCGAAACCAGCCCCAGCGCAATGTAATCGGCAAAATGGTTGGGCTGCGCCAGATTGCCGTAAACACTGGTTTTAGCTATCACCACGACAGAATCCAGCGGCGTGTGCAGATGAAAATGTTGCAGCACACCGATCAAGGCGCTCAGTTCGGCCCCCATCAGCAAAAAATACGCCAGCACGACGGCCAGTTTTTCCAGTCCCAGGCTATCCCGCAGCCGGGCGCCCAGCATCATCAACATCAATGCAAACATCAGATACAGGATATACAGCAAAGCCTGACCGAAATAGGGCATCATGCCCATCAGCCATTGCAGCAACACCAGAACGATGAGCGCTGCGGGCAACTGCACGATGCGAGGAATTTGCTGCCCGTCATTCCGGCTGATTAGCAAAGTAAGCGCCATTATGCCTAACAGCGCGCTTATCCATTCCTGATCGAAGGTCGTCAGCGGATATTGATGGCGATAATACAGAAACGGAAAAACCCACATCAGCCCGACCAGCGCCAGGCTGATGTGGGTTAATGTGGTGCGTTGCGGCGCTAGCGGTTTGCTGAAAAACGTCATGAACGAAGCCGGGATAAGGAAAAAACGGGCAAAACGGGGCTGGCAGGGATGGGCAGACGCAGCCCGACTGGCAAGGAGCTTACCATCAGTTTATCGCTTCGCGATCCCGCATTTTTAGTCACTTTTTGACGCAAAATCGGCAAGCGTAAAGCTTTTCAGCGACCTGTCAGCAAGAACCGCCTTTAACACCAAATTTCGCGAGTATGCTGTTCAACGGACAAATTTTGGTAAATCCGCTTTGAAACAGGTTGAAACCGACGAAGGCCGTGAACAACAGGAAATACTTGCTGACAAATATCGGGCTGGCTTCAACGCCCAGCGACAAAGACAACATGATAAAAGTACCTGCGACAATTCTGACGATGCGTTCTGCGTTCATGTTTTAAAGCTCCTTAAGTATTAAATTTATAATGCTACCGGTTTGTGTCAACCAGACAACATCTGCGTTTGCCGAAGTTAACGTGAAACTCGCGTAGCGATTCGTTCGTCCCCTCTACCTCCGGGAGAGGGTTAGGGTGAGGGAAACGGGCATGGCAAGTAGCCACCCAAAATAATGAAACTTGCCATGCCCGTTAGGCAAATACGGTGAATTGCCGCAGCACCTCAATCGCGCCTGTTGTTTGTACGATTTTAGCATATTAAAATACTCTGATATACCATACCGAAACGCTCACGCAGTACAAAATACTTCACGCATCAAACTCACCAGCTTGAGGGTGCGCAAATCGCCGATACGATAAAAAACCTTATTGGCTTCCTTGCGTGTAGACAAAACGCCTTTATCTCTTAAAATCGCCAGGTGCTGTGAAATATTGCTCTGCGAGGTGCCGACATGATCGACTATCTCCTGCACGCTGATTTCCTGCTCGCCCAACACGCACAGAATCTTCAGCCGCAAAGGATGTGCAATCGCCTTGATTGCCTGCGACGCCTGTTGAATATCTTCTTCCCTGTCTATTAATCTACTCGTCATGATCTTTCCTTATCACACTATCTACCAGCCAACTCGGTTAAAATACGCCACACAAAATCATCAATCCCTTATATCTTACATCAATGAACGCTACTCCTGTCTTGCTGCTTATTCTGGACGGCTTCGGATACCGCACCGATCCCGATTCCAATGCCATTCTTGCTGCGCGCAAACCCAATTGGGACGCACTCTGGCAAGCCTATCCTCACACGCTGATCAATGCTTCGGAGAAACATGTCGGACTGCCATCACGGCAGATGGGCAATTCCGAAGTAGGTCATCTCAACATCGGCGCAGGCCGTGTGGTCTATCAGGATTTGAGCCGCGTTGATGTAGCCATCGAAGAAGGAAGTTTTTTTGCCAATCCTGCGTTACTTGACGCTATCGCTGTCGCACAAAAAAATGACAGCGCCCTGCATATCATGGGCCTGCTCTCAGCCGGCGGCGTACATAGCCACGAAAATCACATTTTTGCCATGCTGGAAATGGCCGCAAAAAAGGGACTTAGCAGAATCTATCTGCATGCTTTTCTTGACGGGCGCGACACGCCGCCCAAGAGTGCGGCTCAGTCATTGATCGCACTGCAGGACAAATGCACCGCACTGGGCGCCGGCAAGATCGTCAGCATGGTCGGACGTTTCTATGCAATGGACAGGGATAACCGCTGGGAACGCGTACAGCCCGCCTATGAATTACTGACTCTGGGTGCCGCAGAATATTCCGCCACCGATGCATTATCAGCGCTGGAGAACGCCTATGCGCGGGGCGAATCGGATGAATTCGTCAAACCCACCCGGATTCAAGCAGCCGGCGAAAATCCTGTCTCCATGCAGGACGGCGATGTCGTGGTATTCATGAATTTCCGCGCAGATCGCGCCCGTGAAATCACCCGCGCCCTGACCGACCCTGCATTCAGCGGGTTTGTCCGTTCCTATATACCAAAGCTTGGCAGTTATGTCACGCTCAGCAGCTACGGCTCGGAATTCACCCTGCCCTGCGCATATACCGCTGACGCGATACACAACGATATTGGCGAATACGTCGCAGGCCTGGGATTGAAGCAACTGCGCATCGCCGAAACGGAAAAATATGCGCACGTCACCTATTTCTTCAGCGGCGGCAAGGAACAACCTTATCCGCTTGAAGAGCGTATTCTGGTACCCTCACCCAAGGTAGCCACTTACGATCTGCTACCGGAAATGAGTGCATTTGAGGTAACCGACAAGCTGGAAAAAGCCATCCTGTCGAAACAATACGCCCTCATTGTCTGCAATTACGCCAACGGAGACATGGTCGGTCACAGCGGCGACATGAATGCTGCCATCAAAGCCATCGAAACCCTGGATGTATGCATCGGTCGCGTGGTGAAGGCCATGCAATCCATAGGCGGCGAAGTCATCATTACCGCCGATCACGGCAATGCAGAGCAGATGCGGGACAACGTCACGCATCAGGCCCACACGGCGCACACGCTCAATCCTGTCCCCTTCTTGTATATCGGACGCGCAGCCCATCTGATGAACGCAGGATCGCTGCGCGACATAGCCCCCAGCCTGCTGCACATGATGGGCCTGCCAAAGCCTGTGGAAATGACAGGGCACAGCCTGATCCAGATGACAGATGACTGAGGACAGACGACAGATTGTTGCATGGCTTGGACAATGGCTTCTTCTGCCTTCCGCCCTCTGTCTTCTGTCTTCTGTAGCCACGGCCAGCCAGCAACAGGAACTGGACAATCTGCGTCAGCGTATCACCACCATGCAGAGCGAAGTTGCCAGGACCAGCGAATCCAAAACCGAGGCGGCTGACGCACTGCGCGAATCCGAACGCGCGATCAGCGACAGCAACAGAAAGATAGCCGAACTGGCGGAGCAGCAACGCGCTGCGGACTTCAAGCTGAACGAACTTCAGACACAACAACAACAGTTAAAACAACACCTGTCCTGGCAGCAGACCTTACTCTCAAAACTGCTGTACCAGCAGTATCTTGGCGGCAAGCATGAATATCTCAGGCTCATGCTGGACAATCAGGATCCGAGCAAAGTCGCCAGGGACTTGCAATACTTCCGGTATATAGCCCGCAATCGTGCCGCATGGCTTGCCGGCCTGCGCAACGATCTCAACGCGCTGAATGTCGTCAGCGACAAGGTGCATGAACAAAGTGAGACGCTGGCAAAATTTCGCGCAGAACAAGCAGATCAAAAAGAAAAGCTCAAACAGGTTCAGCATGAAAAACTACAGGTCTTAAGCCAGATATCCAGGCAACTGGCCCAACAACGACATGAGATAAGCCGTTTGCAACACGACGAAAACAGACTCGCCCAGCTGGTCAGCAAGATTGCAGAAATGCTGGCCAAACCAAAAAGCAAATCCATGTTTCGCAATGACAACATTCCGGACAGCCGCTTTGACGGCAAACCGTTTGAACAGTTGCAAGGCAAACTGGTATTGCCGGTAAAGGGTGACATCACCAATCACTTTGGTACAGCACGCCCGGACAGCACCGTCCTCTGGAAAGGCCTGTTTATCAAAACCGCCAGCGGGCAACCTGTCAAGGCAGTCGCTGCCGGGCGAGTGGTCTTTGCTGACTGGTTACGCGGGTTCGGCAACCTGATCATCGTGGATCATGGCAATGCCTATATGAGCTTGTATGGCAACAATGAAACGCTGTACAAGCAGGTGGGCGATGAGCTTCGAGGCGGCGATACCATCGCTACGGTAGGCAACAGCGGCGGAAACTCCGATTCCGGTTTATACTTTGAACTGCGCCATGAAAGCCGTCCGCTCGACCCTGCGAAATGGCTGGCTAAAAAATAACTAGAGGTAACTATGCGTCGTCTTGAAAAAGCAGGTCTGGTAGGTTTGGGATTGGTTGCCGGCATTTCACTCAGCCTGCAATTTGCGGCGATGGCCGAAAAAGAAGCTGTCGTAACGCCTTTACCGGTCGAAGAATTGCGCGCATTTACCGAGGTTTTCGCACAGATCAAGAACAACTACGTCGAACCTGTTACCGACAAACAACTTTTCACCAATGCCATCAAAGGCATGCTGAATGGCCTGGACCCTCACTCAGCCTACCTCGATGCGGATGATTTCAAGGATCTGCAAGTCAGCACTCAGGGCGAGTTTGGCGGATTGGGCATCGAAGTAGGCATGGAAGATGGTCTGATCAAAGTCATCTCGCCTATCGAAGACACCCCCGCCTATCTGGCGGGCGTAAAAACCGGCGACTTGATTCTCAAACTTGACGACTCGCTGGTTAAAGGCATGTCGCTGAACGATGCCGTCAAACGCATGCGCGGCAAACCTGGCAGCAAAATCATACTCACCATTCTGCGGAAAAACGAGCATAAGCCGCTCATCATTACCGTAGTGCGCGCCATCATCAAGGTGCAAAGCGTCAAAGCCAAACTTCTTGAATCCGGCTACGGCTTTGTTCGCATTACACAGTTTCAGGAGCACACCGGTGAAAATCTGTCGACCGCGCTGGACAAGCTGGTGAAAGAAAACAAAGGGCCTTTGAAAGGCATGATATTAGACCTGCGCAACGATCCCGGCGGCTTGCTGGACGGTGCGGTAGCGGTATCTGCGGCTTTCCTGGCCAAGGATGCATTGGTTGTCTACACCGAGGGGCGCACTGAAGAGGCGAAGATGCGCCTTACC
This sequence comes from Pseudomonadota bacterium, assembly GCA_021783855.1. The sequence continues at coordinate 10,866 of JAJXTL010000030.1, read as the reverse complement.
ACCTCACCCGAAAATTATCTGCGCGGAAATTCAAAGAATGATTATGAGAAAATCATTCCCGCTTCCATCAAGAGCGTGCCATTAGTCGTGCTGGTCAACGGCGGATCGGCCTCTGCCTCGGAAATTGTTGCAGGCGCGTTGCAGGATCACAAGCGTGCAGTCATCATGGGTACACAAACATTCGGCAAGGGGTCGGTGCAGACTGTACTGCCGCTGGGCAACAACACGGCTATCAAGTTGACCACTGCCCGTTATTACACACCGGGCGGGCGTTCGATCCAGGCCAAGGGTATCGTTCCGGATATTCTGGTGGAAGACCCCTCTGCATCAGGCTCTGACAACGTGCTCAATCTGCGCGAATCCGATCTTAACAAACATTTAATTAACGACAAGCAGGCGGATGACAAGGCTGATTTTTCCCATAAGACTGAAGCCGCGCCAAAAAATGGCACTGAAAATTCGCCCCCTGTTGAATTTGGCACGAAAAACGATTACCAGCTGAATCAGGCACTCAACTTACTAAAAGGCATGCAGATACTGCAAGGCAAGTAGATTCCGGCTTATACGGGAGCATGGCATGAACAATGATTTGGAGAAACGACGTGAACTGCTGTTTACGGCAGAACCCGCCGATCAGGTTACTCGTGCGCTTACCTTATTGAGCGGGCTGCCTAACATGAAGACCGCGCATTCGGAGAAGGCATGCACCCTGATCATTCATTACAATCTGCGAGACTACACCCTGGCGGGGCTGGAACAGGCGCTGGAGCAGGAAGGATTTCATTTTGATCGCAGTTTTTTGCATCAGGTTACTCGCAATATCATTTATTATTGCGAAGACACCTCTCGCCATAACTTGGAAATTCGCGGTCATGTGACCAAGAAAAATGAAAAGGATGTGTTTGTTGAAGTTTGCGGGCAGCATCATCACCAAGAGAGCGCAGGCCAACCACCTGAATTGCGTGAGTACGAATAGCGCATGAACGACACGCAACTCCAGCGCTACGGTCGGCATATCCTGCTTCATGAAATCGGCATTGAAGGACAGCAGCGAATACTGGACGCCAGGGTTCTGATCGTTGGACTGGGCGGACTGGGATCACCCGCCGCGCTGTATCTGGCGGCCAGTGGCGTCGGACAACTCACTCTTTGCGATCACGACACGGTTGACTTGAGCAATCTGCAACGCCAGATTGCTCACCGCACCTCCAGCATTGGTCAGGCCAAGGTCAGTTCAGCCCAGTCCGCCATACTGGACATCAACCCGGAAATTATCTGCGTGGCATTACCCTTGCGTGCAGCTCAGTCCGAACTCGATGAACTCGTCGCAGAAGCTGATGTGGTACTCGATTGCAGCGACAACTTCGCCACCCGTTATGCCATCAACCGCGCATGCGTCAAACATCGCAAACCCCTGGTATCCGGCGCTGCCATCCTGTTTTCCGGGCAAGCCGCAGTGTTCGATTTCAGGCTTTCCGGCGCGGCATGCTACAACTGCCTGTTCCCGCAAGACTCAGAATCGGAGGAGTTACGCTGCGCTACCACAGGTATCTTCGCCCCATTGACGGGCATGATCGGCACCATACAGGCGGCTGAAACGCTCAAGCTGCTCGCTGGCATCGGCAACGGTCTCTCCGGCAGACTGTTAACGGTTGAAGCACTTGACATGACCATCAGGCAAAGCACTTTCCAACAAGACCCGCACTGTCCCGTCTGCACAAACAGAGGCAGCGTGCCTTGAGATTCGGATTGAAACCGCATTCAGGCTAACCGGATAATTTGATTAAGTCCTTCACAAACCTGAACTTCAGGCCATTTTGTTGACTTGCTTGAAATTCATCCAAGCATCATTGCCGAGCATGGCGAGGAATCTTAAGATCCTTCGGCAGGCTCGGGATGACAGGACGTTAAATCACCTTCGAGTAGCGCGCATGTTCGGTACGGGTGCGCAGGTATTTATCGAACACCATGCAGATATTGCGTATCAGCATACGACCCTTGGGCGTGACGCTGATCCATTGTTTGGATATTTCCAGCAGACCTTCGCGCTCGTATTCGCGCAACTCATCCATCTCGGTGGCGAAATAGCTGTCGAAGTCGATCAGATAGGCGATATTGAACGAGTCCTTGGAAAGCTCGAAGTGACACATCAATGCCTGGATGATGGCGCGACGCACCAGATCGTCGGCATTCAATTCCAGTCCGCGCATGATGGGCAACTGATCATGATCGAGCGCATCGTAATAATTTTCCAGATCGCGAAAATTCTGGCTGTAGGTAGGTCCGATCTTGCCGATGGAACTCACCCCGAGGGCGATCAGATCGCAGTCCGAATGCGTGGAGTAGCCCTGAAAATTCCGATGCAGCCTGCCCTGACGTTGCGCCACGGCCAGTTCATCTTCAGGCTTGGCGAAGTGATCCATGCCGATATACACATAACCTGCGGAGGTCAGCTTGTTCACCGCCATGCTCAGAATATCCAGCTTCACCTGGGGTTCCGGCAAATCCTCTTCATGGATGCGCCGCTGCGGCTTGAACATAGTCGGCATATGCGCGTAATTGTAAATGGACAGACGATCCGGATCGGCGGCAATCACGCGATCCAGCGTCACACCGAAACCGGCCAAGGTCTGTTTGGGCAAGCCATAGATCAGATCGATGCTCACCGACTTGAAGCCGTTAGCCCTTGCCGCATGAATCACATTCAGTGTTTCCTCTTCAGACTGAATGCGGTTCACCGCACGCTGAACCGCGTCATCGAAGTCCTGCACACCGATGCTAATGCGATTAAACCCCTCTTTGCCCAGCAACGCGATGGTCTCATCGCTGACCTTGCGCGGATCGATCTCGATGGAATATTCACCTTCATCCACCAGCTTGAAATTCTCGCGTATCGCCGCCATCACCTGACGAATCTCATCATCAGACAAAAATGTCGGGGTACCGCCGCCAAAGTGTAACTGCTCGACCACCTGACCTTTGCCCAGCAGCTTCGCCTGCATGGTCATTTCCTTGATCAGATAGTTCACATAAACGCCGGACTTGCTGCGATCCTTGGTGATGACCTTGTTGCAGGCACAATAGAAACAAAGCGTGTTGCAGAAAGGAATATGGATATACAGCGACAAAGGACGACTGACACCGCCGATCTCCCGCTTCAACAGCCACTGACTGTAAGTCTCGGCATTAAAAGCCTCGACAAAACGATCTGCGGTCGGATAAGAGGTGTAACGCGGGCCGTTTTTGTCCAGTCTGCGTATCAGTTCCAGATCCACGACCAGTTGATTGTTGTTCGACATGAATATCGCCGCCGGTTAAATAAGGTGACATTATGCCAGCCGGAGCAAAAAAATGGTTTGATGTATGTCAAAATGCACGAAGTGTTCACCTTGAATGAAAAACACACGGCAATCAGGTGCGTCACTTCCTGTTATTATCCAGTCAAACCACTGCATGAAGGTTGCGCAACATGTCAATGACCGCCCACAAATCCACCTGTTCCAGTTGCAATCTGGCCGAACTTTGCCTGCCTATCGGTCTCACCGCACAGGAAATGCAGCGGCTCGATGAGCTTGGCATACAGAAGCGCAGCTTTCTGCGCAGCGATTATCTATACCGCAGCGGTGACAAATTCCGCTCCCTGTTCGCTATCAACAACGGATCGTTCAAGACTCAGGTTCTGCACGAAGACGGACGCGAACAGGTTACCGGCTTCCAGATGACCGGAGAAATTATCGGGCTGGACGCGATCAGCACCGATGTACACGCCTGCGAAGCGGTCGCCATGGAGAACTGCATGGTGTGCGAACTCCCGTTCAACAAACTGGAAACATTGAGCCGTGACATTCCGTCGCTACAGCGCCATTTGCACAAAATCATGAGCCGCGAAATCGTGCGAGATCAGGGCATCATGTTGCTGCTGGGCTCGATGCGCGCAGAAGAACGTCTGGCCGCTTTCCTGCTTAACCTCTCGCAGCGTTACGCCACGCGCGGATTATCGCCAATCCGCTTCCATCTGCGCATGTCGCGACAGGAAATCGGCAGCTATCTGGGATTGAAACTGGAGACGGTCAGTCGCGCTTTTTCGCATTTTCAGGAGGCAGGAATCATCACCGTAAAGGTGCGCGCGATCGAGATCATCAATCTGGCGGACCTGAAGGCCTGCATCAATAGCTCGTGCTAACCAAAGGAAAAGGCAACATGCAAACGACCGTCGAGATTCTCGGAAAAAAAGTACTGGTGGAGTGGACTAAGAACGCTGATAAGAAAATGCAGGCGCTTACCGAGCCATTGGCTGTTGAAATGGAGCTTTATTTCAGCTGCCTGATCAGAAAAGCCGTCCGCTTCGGCGCCGATGCGCATGCAGCAAATTTTGCCTTTGCAACCCCGCAATTAAAAATCGGTTTTCGTCCGGTGATGACCCAGTCATGCAACGTCAGCGATTTTGCAGGAGAGCCGCCTCTGACTGATTTTCCTATTGTCAAACCGGAAGCATACGTCCCGAAACGACTCACCATCGACTATAAAAACGGCAGTTGGATAGGCGATTTCTTCCTGCAAAGAATCAAGCCGCAAAACCCATAACCGCTCATGTCCAGGCACTCCGATCAGCGAGCACGCTCAGCCGCAGTGAATCGCGCTTCTAACCATGAACGTCACCGCATCACGGATATTCGCTACTGCCCGGTGCTTACAGGGTAACGCCGCTTCCGCATCGTGCACCAGCATACAGGCGTTCGCCTCAAAAAACAGCACCTCGCCATTGGGCAGAATACTGCAATCCAGCCCGCCATAATCCAGGTTCATGCGTTGCGCCACCTGCTCGATGGCAGCGGCGGCACGGGAACCGAACACCTGCCGCCAATCGGTCAAAAAATCTTCTTCCTCCTGACGCTTCCAATCAACACGCCCCATATCCGTCCGCCAGTAATGAACCAGCCAGTTCCCGGTAATTGCCAGATGATAGGGATAGGGCTTGCGATCGACAAAAATGAAGCGGTATTTCCGGTAGCAGCCTCGCAACCCCTTGAAATCGTGAAAATCGGTCAGCAAAAACCGGTCGCAAGGAATTTTCGCGAGGTATTCCGTCAGTTCAGCATGCGTCCTGATCAGGGCCAAATCATCGCCGCCGTGCGTGCCGCCGGGACGAATCAAAAACGGATCAGCAGAGGCGCCTATCGATTCATCACGCAACATCCAGCGAACTTGAGGAACCAGCAATCCGGGAATATCGCCAAACAACTCATGCGCCTGATCGCGACCTGTGCGAGACACCTTATCAGGTGAATTAAGGAGCGGTTTTGCCAGTCTTGCGACAAGCATGTTCACCGCGTCGAACTGACCGCCGTTTCTTTCAACTTCACCCATCGTATTGAAAATCAGATCAGCGCCCGACAGCGCATCCCATGACACGCCGCCTAACGGCGCATCTGCCTGATCGGGCGACACCATGACCAGGGTCATCCTGGCAAACAAGGCCTGATCGAACAAATAGCGCGTAGGCACATGACTGGCGCCCGCGCCACCCAACACCAGAATGGTGGCTTCTGGGCGTTCGGCTCCCTCTTTTTTTCCTAATCCCTGAGTGCGTGCCAGCTGGTTGAGCAGTGTGAGCGCATCGTCATCACGACGCAAACGATACATAACCCTGGCAAGCTGTTCAATGGCGTCCGCATTGTCCACATCCATTTCCAGAATGGCGCGACATGCATGCCCGGCGAGCATCAAATCTGCCGTCTCGCAGGCGGCATGGGAGATGTGCAGCAGGATGGACATGCGCTTGAGTGCCGCATCGTCTGGCGTATATTCCAACGCTTTCAGGTGAGCATCAAGTGCCTCGCCAAAACGCCGACTGTCGTATAACACCACCCCGCGGTTATCGTGAGCCATGCCGAAACAAGGATCAATAGCCAAAGCCCGATCAAGCGCAATCAAGGCTTCATCAAATTGCCCCATGCGGTGCAAGGAGACAGCCAGATCGTTATGAATGGGCGCCAGATCAGGTTTACCCGCCACCGCCCTGCGCAACAGCACGACAGCATCCAGATCATTGCCACGGCTTTGCAGCAAGCGTCCAAGATTATGCAGCGCCAGGGGATTGTCTGCTTCAAAATCCAGCAGCCGGAGAAAGACCGCCTCCGCATCCCTCATGCGAGAGTTATCCATCAAAAGCATTCCCAGCATGCACAATGCATGTGAATGACGAGGCTCCACGGCCAGAACCTGACGATACAGCGCTTCCGCCTCGTTCAACCTGCCTTCCCGATAGTGTGAGAAAGCGGCCTGTATATTCAGTTCATGCATGCTGTCCATTTCCAGATCGATTCCGCCTGTTGTCAAGTGAGCGGCAATAATGCCACGCGGGCAGTTTATCAAACAATTTTCCGTACCGTCGTCAACGCATCATCAATGGACTGCAATGGTGCAAAAAACCTCCTTCACGCCGACAAATGGTGCAAAACTCATTTTAACAACCGCATAAAATATCATAAGTAATTGTTTTACATTGTAAATATAATTGGCACGAAACATGCGTTATTAAACATGCATTATTAACAGTGCAGGTGCATCCATCCTGTTTTTTCGTCAATTCAAGAAGGAGCATTTCACCATGAAAGACATGCACATTGCGATTTCCAGTATGTTTGCCATGTCCACTTTTTCCCTGCACGCAGTAGCGGGGCCGGACTGGTCAGTCATTCAAGATGCACGTGAAATGTCCTCACGGCACAAAATAATCGAAAGACAATCACCAGAAAAACAAGCAATGCCCTTAGACCATGGCCCGCGCGCCTTGTCTACAGCGTGGCTGAACAAACCACATCAAACGATTGCTCCGTTCAACAAGACGGTCTCGGCATCCAGATGAGCATTGCTAAACCGTCCGCTACAAGAGGACCATGGCTTCACGCTTTTCCACGGCCTTGAGCATCACGAGCAACAAGGTGCCTGCAGCCATGAATCCTCCGGCCAGATAGAGGCCCGCTTCGTAACTGCCCAAACGCGTGGCCAGCCAGCCGGTTATGGCGGGGCCCATTATCTGTGCCGCGCCGTACGAGAGCGTCATCTTGCCCATCATCTTGGCAGGACGGGTCGGGTAGTAGCGACCTGCCATGGTCAGCACCAGACTCACGATACCCATGACGGTGCCGCCAAAGAGTATTGCCCCGGCAAGCGCGGCAACCAGTCCACCCGCCAGGACCGGCAGCATAATTCCGATAATTTGCAGAATTGAAGCGGAAATGAGGGCATTAAGCGTCCCGACACGACGTGCGATCAGATCCCATGCGATGCATGAGGGTGCAGCAGCGACCCCGATGACAAAAAAGATGAGTGTTCCGTTGCCGGCAAGGCCGGGAATATGAACGACAATGCTGACAATGAATGTTGCGCTGACCACATAACCGATACCTGCGCAAAAATACGCAAACATGAAAAGGCGCATGAATAAAGCGCCGGGGGGAACATCTTCCATCTTTTGTCCCGTCCGGGTCACGGTGCTGCGATCCGGAGGCGGCAGCCAGCGCAGAGCGGGAATAAGAAGCAGGCAGCCTACGAGGGTGAGCGCGAACCACTGCTCTCTCCAGTTGAGCCAGTGAGTCATCAAGGCCACCGCTGCGGCTGAACAGGCGATTCCCAAGCCGATACCTGAAAAGTGGAGGCCTAACTCGCTGCGGTGGTTATGGCGTATTAGCCAATTGAGGATGAGTCCACTGCCTAAAAGCAAAGCAGCGGCACTGCTGAGCCCTGCGACAAAACGGGACAAAGCCCATAAGGTAAAATCCGTGGTCATGCCCATCATGGCGGTACTGACAATGGCGAGTATCATGCCGATACGGTACAGGCGATCCTTGAGCACCATGTCGCCGATCAAGCTGGCAACCAGCGCCCCACTCAAATAGCCCGCATAATTGATAGCCGCCAGCCAACCGGCCGCTGCGACTCCCAACCCCGCCTGATGCTGCATCAGCGGCAGCAAAGGGGTATAGGAAAAACGGGCGATGCCCAGCGCCAGAATCAGGCTGGATATACCCGCACTTAAGACTTTAATCCGTTGTTCGCTCAATGAAATCCTCCCTGTCATACTGCCCGAATCATTTAATGATCACTGCCTGGGCAGTATGCCTTTTTTCGCTGCCGATTTCCGTCATGCCGCATTGCTCCGCTAGCGCATAAACAGCCAGATCGTCAGCGCAAAACCCACCAGAACGACAAAGCCGCGCAGGATTTTCTCAGGCAGTCGGTATACCAGCCAATTGCCGGCAAATCCACCGCCGACACCGCCTAAAGCCAGCGCGGATGCAGCGAGCCAATTCACCCGCGCCGAGAAGACGAACAAGAGCACCGCCGAAGCGTTCATCGCCATCGCCAGGATGTTCTTGGTTGCGGTAGCCATGCGAACCTCCTGACCTGAGATAATCAGGGTTGCCAGCATCAGAAAGCCTATGCCGCCGCCGAAATAACCGCCGTAGATTCCGATCAGGAACTGAATGGTACCCAGCAGCGGAACGGGGAAATCGCCCGCCGCATGGAGAGGTTTTTTGCGAAAACTTCCCCAGGCGAAAACGGAAGTGGCGAATAACACCAGCCACGGCACCAGACGGGTGAAAAAACTCACCGGCGTATTGAGCAGCAGTACCGCGCCGCAAAGTCCGCCCGCGACACTCAGGATAAACAGCTTGCCCAGGCTCATCTGCCCTATGCCGCCGGCCAGCCTGCGCCCGGCCAGCGACGAGGTAATCTGATTGGGGAACATGGCAATTGTGGAGGTGATATTTGCAGCCAGCGGATTCAGTCCGGCCGCCAGCATCAGCGTGGGAAATGTAATGAAAGAGCCGCCACCGGCCAGAGTATTCTGGATACCGGCATAAAATCCTGCAAGCGCAATCAGCAACAGCATATCAAGATGTGGCATGAGCAATAGCAAACGTTAAAGGTTCTAAAAAATCAATGTCGCGTAATCTGATCATCCGCATGTTGGCACAAGACCGAACGCAGCATCGGCGCCCCACACTATACCGACAAAACCCGGAATTACACAGAGTTCGCCGGCTGCCTTGCGGGTCTTTGCGCGATCATCTTTGTTCGGCATGACAGCATCTAATCGCGATCTGGAGATCGCTCCTACAGTTTTTCATTGTCTGGGGCGGCATATTTTCCACACGCGATATCCGGGGTCTGAGCAATGATGAGCTCGCGACCGCCCTTTTTGTCGCCCTGGGCGGAGGGTGGTGGAGCGCTGAACCAGTTGCAGCCATTGGCACGAAATGATAAAAGAGACTTCAGCTCGATTGCCCGTATTATTGTCAGACGATACCGTGACACCAACTTGTAAATTTGTGGAGCAACCATGATTAGCCGACTGTTATTTGTGTTTCTGTCCATATTACTGCCCTCAATGAACGCGCTGGCTGATGATGCTGTCAAGCCTCCACCGGATCTTCTGGTGAAGCAGATGGTTGATGAGGTACTTTCAGCCCTCAAACAAAACAGTGAAATTACGCACGACCTGACAAAAATGGATGATCTGGTCGATGCAAGGGTTCTTTCCCACTTTGATTTCACACGCTTGACCCAGCTGACGGTCGGCAACAAGTACTGGACTGGCACCACATCACAGGAGCAACTGCAACTGACCGCTGAGTTTCACACCTTTCTTGCTCATGTCTTCTCCGATGTGCTTGCACAGTACACCGATCAGACGGTTCTTTTTATCCCATCGCAGATACGGCCGGATGCCGCAGACATCACGATTAAAACCGTCATCATGGATCCGCGCGACGAGTCGACGCAACTTGATTTCAGGATGGAAAAAACCGATTCGGGCTGGCTGATTTATGATGTGGACATCGACAACCTGAGCCTGATCAGGATTTATCATTCGAACTTCAGCAATGAACTGCTGCACGGCGGTGTGCCGGGTCTGGTCGGCGTGCTGCACATGAAGAACCAACAAGCGGCAGCGGATCGCAATAATAAAAACCTTACTATTAACAATTAATCCGCACTATTCTTTTTAATACATCCGCCATGACGCTTGCGCGGCCTGCACCTCCCGGTGCAGTTCGGATACCCGTTTATAGAAAAATCCTGAATCCGTCCGTTGAGCGCGCCATGTTATCCGACTGACATTTCACATTAAATGACTCGCGCAGTCGGCCGGAAGTGGTAACATTTGAACGTTCAACAACACCCCAACACTGTGTCGCCCCACTTCCGCTCCCACAAACTCCTGTTTCTCCTGTTAATGCTGGCTGGTGCGGCAGGCTGGATCGTCGTCAACGAATTGCACTCATCGCGATTCCAGGCGAAATATTTTTCCAATATTGCAGGCAAACTCAAGTATAAACTGGCAAACGGCATCAGCCCTTCGATACGTTTCCCGAAAGTCGGTCCCTATGACGAGCGGCTGGGTTACACCAGAATTCCTGAATATACCAGGCTGTTGATCGAACGCGACTTTATCGTATCCAGACAGGCTCGCATGTCGCCCGCGTTGCTTAATCTACAGTTACCGCCAATTTATCAGGAGAAAGATCAGGCCGGACTGAGTCTGCTGGACAGCAATCGGCAATCGCTCTACTCCGCCCGTTCGCCGCAACACGTGTATGCGAATTTTAACGCGATCCCGAAACTGCTGACTGCAACACTGCTGTTTGTTGAAGACCGGGAATTGCTTGACGCCCGTTACCCTGAGCGCAATCCTGCCGTCAACTGGAGCCGGCTTGAGCGGGCTGTATTCGACCAGGCCATACACGTATTGATTCCGTCTCACGACACCCCCGGCGCCAGCACCTTAGTGACGCAGATAGAGAAATACCGCCATTCCCCGGAAGGCCGCACCACGTCCGCAGGGGAAAAGCTGTT
>JAJXTL010000158.1 GCA_021783855.1 Pseudomonadota bacterium | reverse complement strand
ACTCGATACCGGCAAGGGGCAGTTTCTCAAGATGGATCCCGGTTTCGGCAAACTGCTTGGCATACTCAGCCTGCAGGCGCTGCCCAAGCGCATCACGCTGGATTTTGCCGATGTGTTCAGCTCGGGATTTGAGTTCGACAACATCAACGGCAATGCCACCATCGGGCACGGCGTAATGCAGACCCAGGATTTACACATAGACGGCTCGTCGGCAAAAGTAACCATGAAAGGATCGGTCAATCTGAACGACGAAACGCAGGACATGCACATCGTCATCCTGCCCACCCTGGGTTCCAGCGTATCCATGCTGAGTGCGTTTGCAGGCGGGCCGATAGTGGGGCTGGGTACGCTGATCATCAGCAAGGTATTGGGCAACCCACTCGATAAGTTGATGTCTTTTGAATACAATGTCAGCGGAACCTGGGCCAACCCCAACGTCGTCAAGGTTGGACAGACGCCGGTCAAGCTGCAGGCCGTACCAAAAGCTAACAATACAAAATAACGCAGGAACTCGCCATGTCAGCCACAACGCGCATCACCACCGCACCCTTCAAGGTAGCAGCCATTCAGATGGCATCCGGCCCGAATGTGTCAGGCAACCTGAGCGAGGCACGCCGCCTGATAGCCCGTGCTGCCGAACAAGGTGCGCAACTGGTGGTGTTGCCGGAATTTTTTGCGATCATGGGCATGACAGAAAGAGACAAACTGGCGGTGCGCGAACAACCGGGAGCAGGCCCGATTCAAACATTCCTGAGCGATGCCGCACGCCACTTCAAAGTGTGGTTGATCGGAGGCTCTATCCCGCTGGTCGCCAGCTCACCGGGCAAGGTGCTCAACAGTTGCCTGGTTTTCGACGATCAGGGTGTGCAGGTCGCCCGTTACGACAAGATACACCTGTTCAATTTATCCATGGGCAATGAGAGCTATGACGAGGCTCAGACCATAGAGCCGGGTGACAAAATCACGGTGATAGACAGCCCGTTCGGACGCATCGGCCTTGCCATATGCTACGATCTGCGCTTCCCTGAATTATTCCGGGCGATGAAAAACGTGAACATTATCGCACTGCCTGCCGCATTTACCGAAACCACCGGTAAAATGCACTGGGAAATACTGGTGCGCGCACGCGCGATTGAAAATTTGGCCTATGTGATCGCCGCAGCCCAGGGCGGATATCACGTCAACGGACGCGAAACACATGGCAACAGCATGATCATCGGCCCATGGGGACGCGTGCTGGACAGACTGCCGCGCGGCTCGGGCGTGGTGATTACCGAAATCAACCCGGCCTATCAGGCCAGCCTGCGCACCGGTCTGCCCGCACTGGAACACCGAACGTTGCATAGTTGCTAAAATCGGGGAGTGGCAAGTAGTAAGTGGTGAGTAAAACCCGCCTCCCACTCACCACTCACCACTTGCGATTTTCTACTCACGACTTACCACTCACTATTTTAAAAAACCATGACCCCAACCGCCTCCCCCGACACCTTGTTCGCCACCGCACAGAAAATTCTGCTTGCGCCCTATCTGATCGAAACGCTGCAGATCGAGCAGGTATTCAACAGCATGCTGGCGCATCGCCTCGATTACGCAGACCTGTATTTTCAGTACAGCCGCGCCGAGAGCTGGTCGCTGGAGGAAGGCATCGTCAAATCCGGCAGTTTCAACATCGATCAAGGTGTCGGCGTACGGGCGGTGAGCGGCGAGAAGACCGCCTTTGCCTATTCCGACGACATCAGCCTGAATGCACTGCAAAGCGCAGCCAATGCCACGCGCGCCATCGCAAGTTCGGGCGGCACGCAATCCGTACCGATGATTCATCAAGGTTCACGGCGCGACATCTATCTGCCCGACGACCCGATTGCCAGCCTGAAGGACGCCGACAAAGTCGCCATGCTGGAACGCATCGAAGGTTATGCGCGCGCGCTCGACCCGCGCGTGGTGCAGGTAATGGCGGGACTGGCCGGCGAATACGAAATCGTGATGGTGGCGCGCAGCGACGGCCTGATGAATGCCGACATCCGCCCGCTGGTGCGTCTGTCGCTTACCGTGATCATCGAAAGCAACGGGCGCCGCGAACAAGGTTCGGCGGGCGGCGGCGGACGCTTCAATTACGGCTATTTCGATGATGCCATGCTGCGCCGTTATGCAGCCCAGGCGGTACATCAGGCGGTGGTCAATCTGGATGCCAGACCTGCACCCGCCGGCAACATGACAGTGGTGCTGGGCAACGGCTGGCCGGGTATCCTGCTGCACGAAGCGATCGGCCACGGGCTGGAAGGCGATTTCAACCGCAAGGGCAGCTCGGCATTCGCCGGTCGCATCGGCGAGCGCGTCGCTTCCGAAGGCGTCACCGTCGTGGATGACGGCACGCTGGCGGACCGGCGCGGCTCAATGCAGATGGACGACGAAGGCAATCCCACCCAGTGCACCACGCTGATCGAGAACGGCATCCTCAAGGGTTATTTGCAGGACAGCCTGAATGCGCGTCTGATGGGCGTGCCGGTGACCGGCAATGCCCGCCGCGAATCCTATGCGCATATCCCGCTGCCGCGCATGACCAATACCTATATGCTGAACGGAGACAAGGATCCTGCGGAAATTATCGCATCGGTAAAGCATGGTTTATATGCGGTGAATTTTGCCGGCGGCCAGGTGGACATCACCAGCGGAAAATTCGTGTTCTCCACCGCCGAAGCCTACATGATAGAAGACGGCAAGATCACCTATCCGGTCAAGGGTGCAACGCTGATCGGCAACGGCCCGGACGTGCTCACGCGCATCTCGATGATAGGCAACGACATGGCGCTCGACCCCGGCGTCGGCACTTGCGGCAAGGAAGGCCAGAGCGTGCCGGTCGGCGTCGGGCAACCGACCGTCAGGATAGACGGCCTGACGGTGGGCGGCACGGTTTAAGAAAAAGATTTTGCGGGCAAAATTTAAGCTCATTTTTTAAATTATTTCGGAGTAGTTTTTTATGATTTCACCTGTTTCACTGAGAGACATTCCACAGAGCAATATTTTTCGCCGTGGCGACACCTTCGTGCTGTTCGGCGAACTGTTCGGCCGCGGCTATGCCAACGGTCTGATCAACGAGGCCAGAAAGGCCGGCATGACCATCATCGGCATTACCGTCGGACGACGCGATGAAAACAACGCGCTGCGTGCGCTGACCGAAGAAGAACTGGCTATTGCCGAAGCCAATCTGGGCGGTCGCATCATCAATGTGCCGCTGATGGCCGGGTTCGATCTGGATGCACCCCAGGGTGAACCCACACCGACCGACCTGCTGTCCGGCATGACGCTCAAAAGCTGGCAGGAGGACCGACTGGATTGGACACATATCGAAAAATGCCGGGGAGTCGGTGTACAGCGATTTAAGAATTCAGTCGCCCGGGTAATGGCTGAACTGAACAGCCTGATACCGGATGGTTCCAACGCCTTCTTCGCCCATACCATGGCAGGCGGCATTCCCAAGGTCAAGGTGTTTCTGGCGATAGCCAACCGCATCTACAAGGGGCGCGGCGAGCGCTTCATGTCGTCCCGTGCCCTGCTGGACAGCGACCTGGGCCGTCTGATTCTGATGAATTTCGACGAAGTCACTGCCAATACCTTTGGGTACCTGATCGAAGGCAGTGCTGCAATTCGCGCAAGACTGGAAAAAACCGGGGGTCAGGTGCGCTATACCGCCTACGGATACCACGGCACCGAGATTCTCATCGACGGGCAATATCAGTGGCAGAGCTATACCAACTACACGCAGGGCCAGGCCAAGATGCGTCTGGAAAATGTCGCGATTGACGCATGGGCCGAAGACATCAAAGCCACGGTCTACAACTGTCCCGAGATACGCACCAACTCGTCCGACATTTTTGCCGGCGTAGAACTCTCGCTATTCCCGCTGCTCAAAGCGCTCAGAAAAGAAAATGGCGGAACCTGGGCAGAAACACAATGGCAGGCCTGTCGCCCCCTGCTTCAGGATGGCGTGACCATCGAGAGTCTGTTGCAAAAAATAGAGGACTACAACAAGAGCGGCGTCATGGCAGCGTTTCGCAACTTCGCGGCCTGGCCGATGGACAACTCGGCAGCGCTGGCAGAGGTGATGATAGGCACCTCGGAAGAAATCACCCAGATGCATGTCAACCGCACAGAACTGGTTGCAGGCTTTTTGAGTGCGCTGGTGCTCGAAGGCACCGGCCCGCTGATGTTCCACGAGACCTCCAATCCGGCGGGACCCGTGCTGTGGCTCAATCACGACATCATCGCGAAACAGCTCAATTCGATGCATGCCAACGACGAATGACTTTGCAACAGTAGCGTAGGATATGCCGACGAAGGAGGCGCATAAATCGCAATCGATGCGCTTCGCAGCTCGGCGCATCCTGCGAGAACCTGTATTCCAAACCTGAGATATTTTAATATATGAAAATAATCATATACTTGAAACTTGCACTAGCAATCGTTTCCTTTGCATTCGGCACAGCATTTGCCGGTGATTTCAGCGTGTGCAGGGAGGATTTTGCCAACGGCATCCCGCCTGTCATCGGGCACCAGGAGGCTTTGCAGCCGCGCGCCCTTTGTTTTTCCGAGTTTGCAGTGTTGCACTCAGGTCTGAGCCACACACCGGTCTATGTCGCCGAACGCCTCAACAGCAGACTGTTGATCGAGGCGCGCAACAAGCAGAGAACGAATAAATTTTACGCGGACGCAAGATTGCCGAGGGCTGAGCGCGCCGAACTTGCCGATTATCGCGGCTCCGGGTTTGATCGCGGTCACATGGCACCGGCAGGCGACATGGCGACCGATGAGGCGATGGCGCAGAGTTTCTCGCTGGCGAACATGGTGCCCCAATATCCGGTCAATAACCGCCGCGCCTGGGCCGGCATCGAAAAAGCCACCCGCCGTTATGCGATGCGCGCAGCCGGCGACGTGTTCGTGATTACCGGCCCCGTGTTTGACGGCACACCCCAAACCATCGGCACTGACCATGTTTGGGTGCCGCAGCATTTGTTCAAGCTGGTCTACGATCCGTCCACGCACCGTGCATGGGCGCACTGGCTGGATAACACGAATGACGCAAGAGTCGGCAAGCCGATCAGCTACGAAGAACTGGTACGACGCACAGGCATCGAATTTCTGTCCATCTAACGATCATGGCAAGAAAGCCACCCCTGATAATGAAACATGCCATGATCGTTCCCTCACCCAAACCCTCTGGAGAAACAACTAGCCAATCGACTAAGCCCGCAAGCGGGCAAGTCGCTGGTTATTCCAAAGGGGAGAGCGCAGCGAGAGGGGCGAAGCCGGACAAACGAATCGCTTCGCGACTTTCACAGTAACGTGGCTCACTTGTCCAGATAATCAATCAGGATACCGCTGGTGTGGCGCAAACGCTGGCTGATCAACTGCGCGATTTTGAGCAGCAGTTTGACCGCCAGGGCCGGCTTGTCGCGCGTGATCTCCACAAAATTTTGTTGCGTCAACACGGCCAGCACAGCCGTCTCACTCACTACCGCAGTCGCCGATCTGGGTTCGTTGTCCACCATGGCCATTTCGCCCAGGCTGCGACCCGCATGAACCGTCGCGACCGTTTTATCTTCATGCTGCATATCCTCCTTGAGAATATCAAGACGACCGCGCAGCACGATGCACATGAAATTACCCTGATCTCCTTCATGAAACAGCACAATTCCCGGGGCTGCGCGATACAACTGAATATAGGCAGACAGCGCTTCAATCTGTGACCATTCGAAGCCTTTGAACATCTGCGTGCTATCGAGCATGGTGCGAATCTCGTCCAGCGAAATCACCGCGGCACCTAATGGTTCAAGTGAATCAAGAGAAGTTTTCTGCATAGTCCATTTAAAAATTCAACGAATGAATTCGATTGCCGGATTAAAGTGTCACCCCAACCGCGAACCTCCCGAGAGGTTCACAGGTGCAGCGGCGGGTTCGGAAGAGTTTAACCCGTTTGCGCTGAAAACCCAAAAACACATGCAAATTTCCCCTCATTTGTATATCCTCATGACGGCGCATGGGCGGTTCCTTGCCGATGCGAAACGCAATCAGGGCAGGATGTGCTGACCAAGTGCGCTTCGTACCTCAACGCATCTTACAATCTCTCACGCGATAGTCAGGCAAGCCTAACGTCCCATCTCACGGTATAATCGCCCCGCTATGCAGATACTACGCGGACTCTCCCCCC